>NZ_JAYXBQ010000067.1:0-534 GCF_039668335.1 Mycobacterium sp. SM3041
GTGAAACATCTCAGTACCCGTAGGAAGAGAAAACAATTGTGATTCCGTGAGTAGTGGCGAGCGAAAGCGGATGAGGCTAAACCGTATGCATGTGATACCGGGTAGGGGTTGTGTGTGCGGGGTTGTGGGACCTATCTTTCCAGTTCTACCTGGCTGGAGGGCAGTAAGAAAATGTCGTGGTTAACGGAAGTGGCTTGGGATGGCCTGCCGTAGAGGGTGAGAGTCCCGTACGTGAAAACCCGATGTCTGCCTTGATGGTGTTCCCGAGTAGCAGCGGGCCCGTGAAATCTGCTGTGAATCTGCCGAGACCACTCGGTAAGCCTAAATACCTTCTGATGACCGATAGCGGATTAGTACCGTGAGGGAATGGTGAAAAGTACCCCGGGAGGGGAGTGAAATAGTACCTGAAACCGTGTGCCTACAATCCGTCAGAGCCCTCCTTTGGTGGGGTGATGGCGTGCCTTTTGAAGAATGAGCCTGCGAGTCAGGGACATGTCGCGAGGTTAACCCGTGGGGGGTAGCCGTAGCGAAAGC
>NZ_JAYXBQ010000068.1:0-60730 GCF_039668335.1 Mycobacterium sp. SM3041
GTGAAGACTTGGACTTGGCGCTGTACCGGCTCGGTCTGACCCCGGCCAAGGTATGACCACGGTGTCCTGCGTTCGATTTGTCGACCGGGCCGGTGCAGTGTCGCGGCGCGCACCGGCCAGACGGATCTGACCTGATAGGAGCTTGGACTAGAAGCCCCGTCACAGACCTGTCGCTCCGCCCGGCCGGTTCGCCCACCCGTCAGATTGGCCCTAACGGAGGAGCGAATTCCATGATCCCAACAGATGCCGAGACTGTCATCGGTGGCGTCGATACCCACAAACACACGCATTACGCAGCGGTCATCGACCAGCGCGGACGACTGCTTGGCCACCAGCAGTTCCCGGCGACCGACACCGGATATCAGGCACTGTTGACCTGGATGCGCACGCACGGACCGCTCGAAGCCATTGGCGTGGAAAGCACCGGATCGTTCGGGGCAACACTGACCCGCGCCCTAACGGCCGCCGGCGAACACGTCATCGAGGTCAATCGCCCCAACCGCATCGCACGACGAATGGACGGCAAGTCCGACCGTCTCGACGCCGAACAGATCGCCCGCGCCGTGCTCGGCCAAACCTCCACCGCCACACCAAAGTCCAAGTCCGGCATGGTCGAAGTGATCCGCACCCTGCGCGTCACCCGCAGCAGCGCCGTCAAGGCACGAACCCAAACCTTCAACACCTTGTTTGGGATCATGATTGGCGCCCCATCACCGCTACGCGACGAACTCGTCGCACTGACCAAGCGGACACTGATCAACCGCTGCCTCGGACTGCGGCCCGAGACCACCGACTTCGCCCAACTTCGCGCGCACCCCGAACGACTCCTGATGGCCAGCATCAAGACTTCCCTTCGCGACCTCGCCCGCAGATGGAAAGCGTTAGACAGCGAGATCAAAACCCTCAACCAACAGATCTCGGTAGTCGTCCACGCCACCGCACCTGACCTGGTCAAACTCTTCGGCGTCGGGGTCGAGCTGGCCGGTCAGTTCCTCGTCACCGCTGGGGACAACCCCGAACGGATCCGCAACGAGAAAGCCTTCGCAAAACTCTGTGGCGTGGCCCCACAGCCCGCCAGCAGCGGACGAACCACCGGCCGCCATCGCCTCTGCCGCAGCGGCGACCGCCAAGCCAACAGTGCCCTCTACATCGTCACTATCGTGCGACTACGCCATCACGAGCCGACCCGCGCTTACGTCGAACGACGTACCAACGAAGGACTCAGCAAAAGAGAGATCATCCGGTGCCTCAAGCGCTACATCGCCCGGGAGATCTACGCCAACCTCCCACGAGCACAAGACAACTCACTGACCCCAAACAGCCAACCCGCCGCGGCTTGACAAACATAGGAGCATCGAACGATTCCACCGCACCCTGGCCGACGAATGGGCCTACGCACGCCTCTATACCAACGACGCCGAGCGCTGCGCCGAATACCCACGCTGGCTCCACACCTACAATCACCACCGCGGCCACACCGCACTCGGAGGCCACCCACCCGCCAGTCGCGTGCCTAACCTCTCAGGTCAGTACACCTAGCGACTACCCGGTGCGCGGCATGTGGTCGCGATAGTCGACGGCCTGGTGGACGAGCGTCAGATCGGCGTCCTCGAGCGGGAACTGGTGTGCGCGGACCGCGTCGAGGACGGCGTCGAAGCGGCGCATCACCCGGGGTGTGGTGATCCCGAATTGCGCCAGGGACGCGTCGTTGGATGGTTCCGCACCCGGCGCGCAGCGCAGCACGAAGGTGAGGATGCCGCGGTCGTACCAATCAAGGTGCATCGTTGTCTCCCTCTCCTGCAGCAACATTCAGCATTCGACGTAGTTCACCGGCACGTTGACCGCGAGGCCGCCCATCGAGGTCTCCTTGTATTTGGAGTGCATGTCGGCGCCGGTGGTCCGCATGGTCTCGATGACCTGATCCAGCGAGACGTAGTGGGCCCCGTCGCCCCTTAGTGCCATGCGCGCCGCGTTGATGGCCTTGCCTGCCGAGATCGCGTTGCGCTCGATGCACGGGACCTGCACGAGCCCCTGGATGGGGTCGCAGGTGAGTCCGAGGCTGTGCTCCATCGCGATCTCGGCGGCGTTCTCGACCTGTTCCGGTGTGCCGCCCAGGATTTCGGCCAGTGCACCGGCAGCCATCGACGCCGCCGACCCGACCTCGCCCTGGCAGCCGACCTCCGCGCCGGAGATGGACGCGCGCTCCTTGTAGAGCGAACCGATGGCTCCCGCCGTGAGGAGGAAACGCACTGCGGTGCCGTCGGGATCGTGACGGCCGGCCCGCGTGTAGTGCACGGCGTAGTGCATCACCGCGGGCACGATGCCGGCGGCGCCGTTGGTGGGCGCGGTGACGACCCGGCCGCCGGACGCGTTCTCCTCGTTGACGGCCAGCGCGACGAGATTGACCCAGTCCTCGGCGAATTCGGGCTGCTTGTTCCAGTCCTCGGCATTGAGCCGCTCGAACCAGTCCCGGGCGCGGCGGCGCACACGCATGGGCCCGGGGAGGTAGCCGTCGCGCGCGATGCCACGCGCTTCGCACTCGACCATCACGTCGCGGATGTGCAGCAGTCGGGAGCGGACCTCGTCGGCGGTGCGGATCTCGCATTCGACGGCGAGCATGAGATCGCTGATGCGGCAATCGCGTTGGCGGCAGAGCTCCAGCAGTTCCTTGGCGGAGTGGAACGACAGCGCATGCGTCGTGGCGGCCTCGGTGACGGGCTCCAGACTTTCGGCCTCGGTGACGACGAACCCGCCGCCGATGGAGAAGTAGGTCTGCACGTGCAACTCGGCGCCGTGCGCGTCGAGCGCGGTGAGCGTCATGCCGTTGGGGTGGAACGGCCGGACGGTCAACGGGCGCAGGACCATATCGGCCTCGGTGAGCGCGATCGGGCGCAGGCCGCCCAGCATGATGTGGCCGCTGGCCCGCATCTCCTCGACGCGCCGTTCCATGACGTCGGTCCGGATCTCATCGGGGCGGTTGCCCTCGAGTCCGAGCAGGATGGCCGTCATGGTGCCGTGGCCGGCACCGGTGGCGGCCAACGAGCCGTAGAGATCGACGCGGACTGCCGCGACCCCGGTGGCACCGCCGAAGGCGTCGAGGGTGTGCAGATCGTCGACGAATCGGGCGGCGGCCCGCATCGGTCCGACGGTGTGTGAGCTCGACGGACCGATGCCGACGGAGAAGAGGTCGAACACGCTGATGGTCACCTGAAGCTCCCCTTTCGAAGTCCGTAGACGGGCTGATAGACGAGTGATATATTAGTTACGCCACATACGGTAGATCAGCATTAGTACCTGGTCAAGCGGTACTTATGGGGTCGTAAACGGTGTGTGAACCACGTCCGAACCATCGGAAAGAAACGGACTCGCCCATGGCGCATCAGCTCATCGATCCGCTCCTGCAGCCCTTCCGGCTGAAGAACATGACCCTGCGCAATCGCGTGGTGAGCACATCGCACGAGCCGTCGTACACCGAAGATGGCATGCCCAAGCGCCGCTACCGGCTGTACCACGAGGAGAAGGCCAAGGGCGGCATCTCGCTGACCATGATGGGCGGCTCCGCGGTCGTCGCGCCCGACAGCCCCTCTGCCTTCGGCAATCTGCACGTCTACAAGGACGAGATCGTGCCCTGGCTCAGCGAGCTGGCGTACGGCGTCCACGAACACGGCGCCGCCGTCATGTGCCAGATCACGCACCTGGGCCGGCGCACCAGCAACTACGACGGCGACTGGCTGCCCGTGGTGTATCCGTCGGCCATCCGTGAACCCGCCCACCGGTCCTTCCCCAAGGTGGCCGAGGAATGGGACATGGACCGCATCGTCAAGGCCTACGCCGACGCCACCGCGCGGTGCCGCGCGGCCGGTCTGGACGGCATCGAACTCGAGGCCTACACCCATCTGCTCGACGCCTTCTGGTCGCCGCTCACCAACCACCGCGACGACGAGTACGGCATGGGCAGCATGGAGGACCGACTTCGCTTCCCGCTCAGGGTGATTCGCGCGGTCCGCGAGGCCGCCGGACCGGACTTCGCGGTCGGCATCCGGATGTCACTCGACGAGGACCTGCCCGGCGGGCTGCGGTACGAGGACGGCATCGAGATCGCCAAGCGCCTGGTACCCGAGGGCATCGACTTCATCAGCGTGATCAAGGGCTACATGGCCAGTGACGAGGCGCTGTCGCGCGTCATCCCGCCGATGGGGACCCCGGTCGCGCCGCACCTGTCGTTCGCCGGGCAGGTCAAGAAGGAACTCGGCATCCCGGTCATGCATGCCTCCCGCATCAACGATGTCGCCACCGCCCGGCACGCGATCCGCGACGGTCTGCTCGACCTCGTCGGCATGACGCGTGCGCACATCGCCGACCCGCACATCGTCGCGAAAATCCAAGCCGGCGAGGAGGATCGGATTCGCCCCTGTGTCGGCGCGACCTACTGCCTCGACGAGATTTACCAGAACCGCGACGCCAAGTGCGTGCACAATCCCTCCACCGGCCGCGAAGACCGGCTGCCGCACCGCATCGACAAGGCGTCCGGGCCGGCGCGGACGGCGGTGGTCATCGGAGCCGGGCCGGCCGGTCTGGAAGCCGCCCGCGTGCTCGGTGAGAGGGGTCACCGCGTCGTGGTCTTCGAGGCCTCCGACCTGCCTGGCGGGCAGGTGCGGATCGCGTCGTCGTCACCGCGCCGGCGCGATCTGATCAGCATCATCGAGTGGCGGCTGGACGAATGCAAGCTGCTCGGCGTCGACATCCGCACCAATCGCTACGTCGACGTCGACGAGGTGCTGGCCGAGAACCCCGACATCGTCGTGGTCGCCACGGGTGGCGTGCCGAACACCGAATTCCTCACCGAGGGCGCCAATCTCGTCACTGATGGCTGGGACGTGCTGTGCGGCGCGGTGCATCCGCGCGGTGAGGTCATGCTGTACGACGACAACGGCGGCCATCCCGGATTGGACGCCGCCGAGGTGCTGGCCCGGACCGGTGTCGACCTCGAGTTCGTCACCCCCGAGCGGACATTGGCGCCCGACGTCGGCGGCGTGAACTACCCCGGCTACTTCAAGGTGTTCGCCGAGCACGACGTGCGCGTCACGCTCAACGAGCGCCTGACCGGGGTGCGCCGCAAGGACGGTCGGCTGGAAGTGGACCTCTACAACGAATACGCCCACGCCACGCGGCAGCGCATGGTCGACCACGTCGTCGTCGAACACGGCACGCTGCCGTCCGACGAGTTGTACTTCGGCCTGATCCCCGGCTCGACCAACCTCGGCGAAGTCGACCAGCAGGCGCTGCTCAACCTGCAGCCGCAGAACGTCGTGCGCAACGCCGATGGCGGCTACCAGCTGTTCCGCATCGGTGACGCCGTCGCCAGTCGCAACATCCACGCCGCGATCTACGACGCCTTCCGGCTCTGCCTCGTTCTCTGATCACCACCATCCCCTGAAACGTCCCTGACAAACAAGGAGTATCGCTATGCCGCAACAAGTTCGAGGTGTCATCGCCCGCGCCAAGGGAGCCCCGGTCGAGGTCACCACGATCGTGATCCCGGACCCCGGTCCCCGCGAAGTGGTGGTGAACATCCAGGCGTGCGGCGTCTGCCACACGGACCTGACCTACCGCGAGGGCGGCATCAACGACGAGTACCCGTTCCTGCTCGGCCATGAGGCCGCCGGCATCGTCGAAGAGGTCGGCCCCGGCGTCGAATCGGTGGCGGTCGGCGACTTCGTGATCCTCAACTGGCGTGCGGTGTGCGGCCAGTGCCGGGCGTGCAAGCGCGGCCGTCCGCAGTACTGCTTCGACACGTTCAACGCCACCCAGAAGATGACGCTGGAGGACGGCACCGAGCTGACCCCGGCGCTGGGCATCGGGGCGTTCGCCGACAAGACGCTGGTCCACGCGGGTCAGTGCACCAAGGTCGACGCCAATGCCGACCCGGCGGTGGTCGGGCTGCTGGGCTGCGGCGTGATGGCCGGCCTCGGCGCGGCCGTCAACACCGGCAACGTGTCCCGTGGCGACTCGGTGGCCGTGATCGGCTGCGGTGGCGTCGGCGACGCCGCCATCATGGGCTCCCGCCTCGCCGGCGCGGGCAAGATCATCGCGGTCGACCGGGACCCGCGAAAGCTGGAGTGGGCCAAGGAACTCGGTGCCACCCACACCATCAACGCCGCCGAAGTGGACACCGTCGAGGCGGTGCAGGAGCTCACCGGCGGGTTCGGTGCCGACGTCGTGATCGACGCCGTAGGTCGCCCCGAAACCTGGAAGCAGGCGTTCTACGCGCGTGATCTCGCCGGCACCGTCGTCCTCGTCGGTGTGCCCACCCCGGACATGACGCTGGAGATGCCGCTGGTCGACTTCTTCTCCCGCGGCGGATCGCTGAAGTCCTCCTGGTACGGCGACTGCCTGCCTGAGCGCGACTTCCCGATGCTGGTCGACCTCTACCAGCAGGGTCGAATCCCGTTGGAACGCTTCGTCTCCGAGCGGATCAAGCTCGACGAAGTCGAGGACGCCTTCCACACCATGCACGCCGGCAACGTGCTGCGTTCGGTGGTCGTGCTGTGAGTGGGCAGCTCCGCATCGACCGCGTCGTCACCTCGGGGACCTTCAGCCTCGACGGCGGGACGTGGGACGTCGACAACAACGTGTGGGTGATCGGCGATGACTCGGAGGTGGTCATCGTCGACGCCGCCCACACCGCGCCTCAGATCGTCGACGCCGTCGCCGGCCGCAACGTGGTGGCGGTCGTCGTCACCCACGGGCACAACGACCACGTGACGGTGGCCCCGGAGCTGGCGTACGAGCTGCATGCGCCGATCCTGCTGCACCCCGGCGACGACATGCTTTGGCAGACAAGCCATCCCGACGAGAAGTACTGGAGTCTCGACGCCGGTCAGCGCATCGGTGTCGCGGGCACCGAGATCGAGGTCATCCACACGCCCGGGCACTCGCCGGGGTCGGTGTGCCTGTACCTGCCGGAGGCCGGTGCGCTGTTCTCCGGGGACACCCTGTTCAACGGCGGGCCCGGGGCGACGGGGCGGTCCTACAGCGACTTCCCGACGATCATCGACTCCATCCGGGATTCGATCCTGACACTGCCGGAGGAGACCCGGGTACACACCGGCCACGGCGACCACACCACGGTCGGTGCCGAGGCCCCACACCTGGCGGAGTGGATCGCCCGCGGCCACTGACTTTTGGCGCCGAAAATGAGCTTGTGTTCGAAGAATTCCAGAATCTTCGAACACAAGCTCATTTTCGGCGTTCTGCCCCTTACTCGAATTCCGCCACCGCATCGATCAACCAGTCGGCGAGGTAGCCGGCGAACGACGAGCGGACGATGATCCGGTAGTCGGTGCCCTTGTCGTCCAACGGAATCAGCACGACGGCGGCCAGCGCCAGCATCGTCTGAGCCGCGGCGCCCGGGCCGAAGACCCGCGGGTGCAGGTCCAGTGAGCAGCCCTTGGCCAGCACATCGCGGGCGTGCGCCCCACGCAGCCGCACGATGGTGCGCTGCGCGGACACATCGACGGCAGCACCGCCGGCCGCGGCGACCGCGTCGTGCAGCTCGGCCTCGAGTGCCTCGCCGCCACGCTGCGTCGACGTCACCAGCCACTCCTGCGGACCGAACCAGATCACCGACGAATCGGGACCGGTGACACACGTGCCCGGTGCCGTCGGCAACGCGGTCAGGCCGAGGAGCCGGGCAGCTTCGGCGCCGCCGGCTCCTTCCGGGTCGACCCACAGATCGACCATCGTGGTGAACGGCTCCTCGGTGAGGAGTGCTGCCGGTGCGGTCGCCGCGAACTGGGCGGCCCAGCTCTGCAACGGGCTACGGCGAGTGAGGGTTTCAGCCATCGCGGCGTGCTCCTTCGGGATCGACGAGGACGGAACCGGTGACCTCGACGGTCACCAGGGCACCGTCCACTGGAACGGTGAGGGTGTCTCCGATGCGGGCGTGGCCGCCCTTGACCAACGCCAGGGCGAACGGGCGCCCCAGCTCGGCGCTGCGGTAGCTCGAAGTGACATGGCCGAGCATGGGGACCGGTGGCGGCGGCAACGTGCCGTCGGCCGGGGTCTCGATGATCTGGGCCCCTTCGGGCAACACCGTCCGCGCATCGACCGGCAGCAGTCCGACGAACTGCTTGCGCAGCGGATTGAGGTTCTCGGCGCGCGTGAACGAGCGCTTGCCGACGAAGTCGGGCTTCTTCTTCGAGACCACCCAGTTCATCCCGAGGTCCTGTGGCGTGACGGTGCCGTCGGTGTCCTGCCCGATGATCGGGTAGCCCTTCTCGGCGCGCAGCACGTGCATGGTCTCGGTGCCGTACGGCGTGATGCCGAAGGGTTCGCCGGCCTCGATCAGCCTCTCCCACACCGCCGTTGCGTACCAGCCCATGACGTTGACCTCGTACGCCAGCTCGCCCGAGAAGCTGACCCGGCCGATCCGGACGTGCACGCCGTCGAGCTGGGTGTCGCGCCAGGCCATGAACGGGAAAGCCTCATTGCTGACGTCGACGCCCGGGAACACCGCGCCGATGACGTCCCGCGAGCGCGGGCCGACCACCGGGAACGTGTGCCACTGCTCGGTGACGGAGGTGAGGCGCACCCGCAGGTGCGGCCACTCGGTTTGCAGCCATTCCTCCATCCAGTCCAGGATGCGGGCCGCGCCGCCCGTGGTCGTGAACACCTGGAAGCGGTCGTCGGCCAGGCGCATGACGGTGCCGTCGTCGATCACCATGCCGTCGACGCCGCACATCACGCCGTACCGCAGCATGCCGACCTTGAGCGTGCTCACCAGGTTCGTGTAGAGCAGGTCGAGGAAGGCGCCGGCATCGGGACCCTGGACGTCGATCTTGCCCAGCGTCGAGCCGTCGAGGATGCCGACACCCGTTCGGGCAGCAGCGCATTCGCGCAGCACCGCGGTCTCCATGTCTTCACCGGGCAGCGGGTAGTAACGCGGACGCTTCCACTGGCCGACGTCCTCGAACACCGCGCCGCGGGCCACGTGCCAATCATGCACCGCGGTAACACGTTCCGGGTCGAACATCCGGCCACGGTTGCGACCGGCCAGCGCCGCGAACGCGACCGGCGTGTACGGCGGCCGGAAGGTGGTGACGCCGAGATCCGCGACGGGGACACCGAGCAGTTCGGCGGTGATGCCCGAGGCGACGACGCCAGAGGTCTTGCCCTGGTCGTGCGCGGTGCCGATGGTGGTGTAGCGCTTGATGTGTTCCATCGAGCGCATGCCCGCGCCGACCGCGCGGACCAGGTCCGCCACCGTCGCGTCGCGCTGGACGTCGACGAACTGCGTTGTGCCGTCGGCGTCGGGAACGCGCCACAGTACAGCGGGTGCGCCCGCGGCCCGGATCGAATCCGATTCTCCGGCAAGTGGTTCGGAGGCTGCTGTGAACCCGAGGCCGGCGAGGGCGCGGGTGGCGGCGGCGCGACCGTCGCGCAGGCAACCGGGCAGGCTGAACGTGCCTGCGGCCGAGCCGGCGACGCTCACCTCATCGAGCTCGGCACCCGGAACGAACGCGCCGAGGGCGGCGTCGTACCGGAGGGGCCCGCGCACCTGACTGAACAGGTGGACTGCGGGATTCCAGCCGCCGCTCACCAGCAGCACGTCACACGCCAGTTCGTCGGATGTGCCGTCCGTACCGGTGACGATGGCGGCGCTGACCCGGTTCTCACCGCGGCTGCCACTGACGACCGATCCGGTGCGCAGCTCGATGCCACGGGAATCACACGCCGCGCGCAGATCTGTGGCCACCGCGTCCCGGGCATCGACGATCGCGGTGATCGCCACTCCGGCGTCGTGCAGGTCCAGCGCGGCCTGGTAGGCGCTGTCGTTGGTGGTGAACACGACGGCCCGCTCGCCGACCTTGACGCCGTAGCGGTGCAGGAAGGTGCGGGCGCCGGCGGCCAGCATGATGCCGGGCCGGTCGTTGTCGGTGAACACCACCGGCCGTTCGTGCGCGCCGGCGGCGACGATGACGTGCCTGGCCCGGATCCGCCAGACCCGCTGCCGGCTCACCGCTGCCGGAGCGGCGGCCCCGAGGTGATCGGTACGCCGTTGCAGCGCAAGGACGAAACCGTCGTCGTAGTGGCCGAATGCCGTGGTGCGCTGCAGGTGCAGCACGTCGGGGTAGGTCGCGAGTTCGGCGACCGCGTCGGCAACCCACTGCAGTGCCGGGCGGCCGGCGATGGTGTCGGTGCTGCCCAACAGGGCGCCACCGGCCTCGCTCTGTTCGTCGATCAGCACGACACGGGCACCTGCGCGGGCGGCCGTCAGCGCGGCCGCCAGACCGGCCGGGCCGGCCCCGGCCACCAGGACGTCGGCGTGCACGTGGGTCGAGTCGTAGCGCGCGGGGTCGGCGACGTCGGCGAGCCGGCCCTGTCCTGGGAGGCCGCGCGCGACGAGCCCGTCGTACAGCTCGACGGTGGTGGCGAGCAGCATGGGTTCGGGGAAGGGATATTCGATCTGGACCAGGCCGCCGGTGTCCTCGGCCCACGCCGAGGTGAAGCCGCGGGGCCGGCCCATCTTGATGCTCGAGGTGACGTGATGCACGCCGTTCGCCAGCAGCGCCGACGCGAGGGTGTCACCGGCGTGGCCGGTGTATTCCTGGCCGTTGAAAGTGAAGGTGTGCACCGTATCCCGGTCGATACGGCCGCCGGTTTCGGTGCGCAGTGCGGTGCTCATCAGATTGTCGGCCTCTGCTCGTCGAGTCGGTAGACACGGTCGAATCGGTAGGTTGCGGTGTCGCGGATGGCGTTGAACCAGCGGCGGCAGCCGGCGCTGTGGGTCCAGCGTTCGGCGAACAGCCCCTTGGGATTGGCGCGGAAGAACACGTAGTGCGCCCACTGTTCGTCGGTCAGTGCCTGCGGGTCCTCGGGGTAGGCGACGTGCGCCTGACCGCCGTAATGAAATTCGGTTTCCTCACGTGGCCCGCACCACGGGCAGTCGATGAGTTGCATTGCGGCTCCTGGTTTCTAGTGCGCCACGCCGGCGGCGCCGTGTTCGTCGACCAGGGCTCCGGTGACGAACCGGTCGAGGCTGAAGGGGGCGACGTACTCGTGTTCGCGGCCGGTGGCGATGGTGTCGGCCAGACACCAGCCGATGCCGGGCGTCACCTTGAAACCGCCTGTGCCCCAACCGGCGTTGAGGTACAGGTTGTCGTAGCCGACGCGGCCGACGATCGGTGACGCGTCGGGGCAGACGTCGACGATGCCCGCCCAGGTACGCAGCAGGTGCGCGCGGGCGAAGACCGGGAACAGCTCCACCGCGGCGGCCATCTGGCGTTCGATGATGTGGAACGCGCCGCGCTGGCCGTAGCCGTTGTAGGAGTCGACGCCGGCACCCATCACGAGTTCGCCCTTGTGGGCCTGAGATACGTACACGTGCACGGCATTCGACATCACGATGGTGGGATGCACCGGCTCGAGCAGTTCGGATACCAGCGCCTGCAGCGGGTGGCTCTGCAGCGGCGTGCGGATGCCGAGCATGTCGGTCAACGTCGAGGTGTGCCCGGCCGCGCACAGCGCCACCTGTCCGGCGCCGATGTCGCCGCGCGTGGTGCGCACCCCGGTGACGCGGTCGCCGTCGGTGACGAATCCGGTGACCTCGCAGTTCTGGATGATGTCGATGCCGGCCTCGTCGGCCCGGCGCGCGAAGCCCCAGGCGACGTAGTCGTGCTTGGCGATGCCGGCCCGGGGCTGATAGGTGGCACCCAGCACCGGATAGCGAATGTCACTGGAAATGTTGACGATCGGGCACAGGTCCTTGACCTCTTTGGGTTCCACCCACTCGGCATCGATGCCGTTGAGTTTGTTGGCCTCGACGCGCCGCACGCTGTCGCGGACGTCCTGCAGGCTGTGTGCCAGGTTGAGCACACCGCGCTGGCTGAACAGGATCGGGTAGTCCAGGTCCTCTTCCAGGCCCTCCCACAGTTTCAGGGCGTGCTCGTAGATCCGGGCACTCTCGTCCCACAGGTAGTTGGACCGGATCAGCGTGGTGTTGCGGGCCATGTTGCCGCCGGCGAGCCAGCCGCGTTCCAGCACCGCGACGTTCGTGATGCCGTGGTTCTTGGCGAGGTAGTGCGCGGTCGCCAGGCCGTGTCCGCCGCCGCCGACGATGACGACGTCGTAGGACTTCTTGGGTTCCGGTGTGCGCCAGAGGAATTCCGGATGGTCGGGCAGGTGCGCGCCCGGTGGGGTCGTCGGTGCGGTCACAGCGGGGCCTCCGTGAGGTCGGGGTAGAGCGGGAATCGGTCGGCCAGCGCGTCCACTCGGGTGCGCAGCGCGTCCAGGGCCGCGTCGTCGGCATCGGGTCGCAGCGCGTGGCTGATGACGTCGGCGACTTCGCGGAAGCTGTCCAGATCGAAGCCGCGGGTCGCCAGCGCCGCGGTGCCGATGCGCACGCCCGAACTGACCATCGGCGGTCGCGGGTCGAACGGAACGGCGTTGCGGTTCACGGTGATTCCCACGCGGTGCAGCCGGTCCTCGGCCTGTTTGCCGTCCAGTTCGGACTCGCGCAGGTCGACCAGCACCAGGTGGACGTCGGTGCCGCCGGAGACGACGTTGATGCCGGCCGCGCGGGAATCGTCTTGCAGCAGGCGCTCGGCCAGGATCGCTGCGCCGTCCAGCGTGCGCTGCTGCCGCTCGCGGAATTCGGGCGTGGCCGCGAGTTTGAACGACACGGCCTTGGCGGCGATGACGTGCTCGAGCGGTCCACCCTGCTGACCGGGGAACACCGACGAGTTGAACTTCTTGGCCAGGGCTTGGTCGTTCGTGAGGATGATGCCGCCGCGGGGGCCGCCCAGTGTCTTGTGCGTGGTCGAGGTGACGACGTGGGCGTGTGGCACCGGCGACGGGTGCAGGCCGGCGGCGACCAGGCCGGCGAAATGGGCCATGTCGACCATCAGGTAGGCGCCGACTTCGTCTGCGATGCGCCGGAATTCGGCGAAATCGAGCTGGCGGGGATAGGCCGACCAGCCGGCCAGGATCAGCTTCGGCCGGCGCTCACGGGCGATGCGCTCGACCTCGGCCATGTCGACCCGGTGGTCGCTTTCCCCGACGTGGTAGGCCGCGACGTCGTAGAGCTTGCCCGAGAAGTTGAGCTTCATGCCGTGCGTGAGGTGCCCGCCGTGCGCCAGGTCGAGACCGAGGATGGTGTCGCCGGGGGAGAGCAGCGCCGACATGGCGGCGGCGTTGGCCTGCGCGCCCGAATGTGGTTGCACGTTGGCGTATTCGGCGCCGAAGAGGCTCTTGACGCGGTCGATGGCGAGTTGTTCGGTGACGTCGACGAATTCGCAGCCGCCGTAGTACCGGCGTCCCGGGTAGCCCTCGGCGTACTTGTTGGTCAGCACCGAGCCCTGCGCCTGCATCACGGCGACGGGCGCGAAGTTCTCGCTGGCGATCATCTCCAGCGTGCTCTGTTGCCGGTGCAACTCGGCCGAGATCGCCTGGTGCACATCCGGATCCAGCTCGGCGAGGCTCGCGCTCAGCGTGGGGTTGGTGGCTGTCGGGGCGGTGTCGAGGGTCATGTACACCTTTCTGACATTGCAGTGTGTGCTGGACTAATATATCAGCTGTCGGTTAGATTAAGATCAGCTGGTGGCCGCGTCAAGAGCTGGGCCGCAGACACTTTTGGAGGATTGGCGATGACCCTGACAGAGTTGTCGTTCGGCGATCTCGACAGCACTCAACCCGACACCAGGGCGGCCGCCACCGAGACCAACGCGGACCGCGCCTACGACATCGTCCGCGAACGCCTGGTGATGCTGGACATTCGGCCGGGGGAGCCCATCAACGACGACCACCTCGCGGCTGACCTCGGCTTTGGCCGCACTCCCGTGCGGGAGGCCCTCAAACGTCTCGAGCGTGACCGCCTCGTCGTCGCCTACCCGCGGCGGGGCACGTTCGCCACGGCCGTCGACATGACGGACCTGGCCGACATCTCGGAGATTCGCAAGCTGCTCGAGCCGACGGCGGCCGCCCGGGCCGCCCGCGTCGCGACACCGGAGACCCGCGCCCGGCTGACGGCACTCGCGCGGGCGATCTCCGGGATCGACGACACCGACGATCCCCGTGAGGTGCTGCGGCACGACGTCCATGTGCACCGCGAGATCTACCGGGCCTCGGGCAATCCGCACCTGGAACACATCCTCGTCAGTCTCGACGCGCATGCCACCCGGATCTGGTGCTTGTTCCTGGACCGGCTGCCGGGCGTCGCCGGCCACGTCCGTGAGCACATCGAGCTGCTGGAGGCCATCGTCGCGGGCGACGAGGCCACGGCTTCCGCCCTGACGCTGGCCCATGTCTGCAGCTTCGAGGCGGCGATTCGCGCGTTGCTGTGACGCCCTCCGCGGCGCGCCACCGACCGGCCGCGATCGGGCGGGCCGGACGGCGCAGGTCCTGATATATCATTGACCTGACCAGATCAGATCAGTTGCCGGACGCTGAAGTCGGCAACGTCGGGAAGGCGGGGCGGGCGTGAGCGTTGCCGGTGTGGAACAGCTCGATGACGTTGTCTCCGAGGAGATGTCGTTCGCCGACCGGGCATACCTGGTGATCCGCGACAAGCTCATCATGCTGGATATCCGGCCCAACGAAGCCATCGTGGAAAACGACCTCGCGGCCGAACTCGAGCTGGGCCGGACCCCCGTCCGCGAGGCTCTCAAGCGCCTCGAAGCGGATCGGTTGGTGGTCTCGTTCCCGCGCCGCGGCACTTTCGCCACCGGTGTCGATGTCGCCGACCTTCGGCACATCTCTCAGATTCGGGTCAATCTCGAGCCCGTCGCCGCACGCGCGGCTGCCGAGAACGCCTCGGCCGACGTGCGTGCCGGCCTGCTCGCGCTCGCCGACCGCACCGAAGCGCTCGATGTGCAGAACATCGATCGCGACGAGCTCATGCGGTGGGACCTGCGCGCGCACCGCGCGATCTACCGAGCAGCCGGAAATCCCCATCTCGAGGATGTGCTGGTCCGCTACGACAATCTCGCGACCCGGATCTTCTGCCTGTTCCTCGACCGCCTGCCGACGGTGGCCCGCCACGTGGGCGAGCACGCCGAGCTGTTGCGGACCATCGCCGGTGGCGACGGCGACGCCGCTGCGCAGATGGCGCTCGACCACGTCACCGGGTTCGAGAAGGCGATCCGCGCAATCGTCTAACGTGGCCGACGAACGCGACCACACGCATCACGATGTGGTTATCGTTGCGTAATGAGCAACAACGGCGTTGATTCCGGCAATGGGGGCGTGCAGTCCGTCGACCGCGCGCTCGCTGTCCTGGATCTCCTCGCGCGCCGGGGTGAAGCCGGAGTCACCGAGCTGGCGTCGGACATCGGGGTGCACAAGTCGACGGTCTCGCGCCTGCTCGCGGCGCTCGAGGATCGGGAACTCGTCGAGCAGGCTTTCGAGCGCGGCAAGTACCGGCTCGGCTTCGGCATCCTGCGGCTGGCCAACGCAGTGTCGGGCCGGCTCGACGTCACGCGGCAGGGCCGGGAGATCTGCGAGCGACTGGCGGCCGAGGTCGGCGAGACCGTCAACATCGCGGTGCTGCGATCGGAGTACGCGGTGAACGTGGACCAGGCGCGGGGACCCGCGGCGGTCAGCACGCACAACTGGGTGGGGGAGCTCACGCCGTTGCACGCGACGTCGAGCGGCAAGGTGCTGCTGGCCTTCATGGCTGCCGATGCCCGGCGGGACCTGTTGGCGGCGGCTGGGCTGCAGCGATTCACCGAAGGCACCATCACGTCGATCGAGCGACTGGAAGCGCAGTTGCAGGACGTGCCCCGCAATGGCTACGTGGTGTCGTTGGAGGAGCTCGAGCCCGGGCTCAACGCCGTCGCCGCGCCGATCCGGGATCACCTCGGTGTGGTGATCGCCGCGCTGAGCGTCTCTGGTCCGGCGTATCGGCTCACCGAGGAGCGCGCCCGGGAGATCGCGCCGACCGTGGTCGCGGCGGCCGATGATGTCAGCCGCCGCATGGGCTATCGGCGCTGACTGCGCACGCCCTATCGGCCAATTCGTCGATTCACGCTGCATATCAGATCAACGCGATCTAATATATCAACTGTTCGCCATCGGTGATTCCCGTGCCCGGTGGCGAACCTCAAGTCGATGCCCCCGCAGCGCCGGTGGTGCGAGCGGCATCGGCGCGGCGGAGCTGCCGCACAACCTGGCGTCGACTCGCCGCACATCCGACTGACCTGGGCTTTCAAGCCCGCTTGGGCAGTTGTTCCGGCTGTGTAAACCATCCCGTCCACCCCTTGACACGGATATGTGACTGCGCACACACTGTTGCATAATTCGAATCACGTTGCGTAATACGCGTCGAACTCACCGAGAGGGCACACCCGATGCTTGAGATTTGTCGGCTCTCCGAACTCCCGCCCGGCGAGGCTCGGCGCGTGGCAACCGACCCGCCCATCGCGGTCTTCCACGCCGAGGACGGCGAGGTGTTCGCCATCGACGACACCTGTTCGCACCAGGACGCCTCCCTGGCCGACGGCTGGCTGGAGGGGTGCGACGTCGAGTGCCCGCTGCACGCCTCGCGGTTCAACCTCCGCACCGGAGCGGTCGACGCGCCGCCGGCCAAGCTGCCGGTGCGCACGCACACGGTCGTGATCTCCGACGGCGTCATCCACGTCGAACTGAGCACCGAGAAACCCAACCTGCCGCCCGACATCCGGGCTCGACTGGGCGCGGGGCAGTAATGAAGCACGTCGCGATCGTGGGAGCGTCGCTCGCGGGCCTGTCGGCGGCGCGGGCGCTGCGGGCGCAGGGCTTCGACGGGCGGCTGACGGTCATCGGCGACGAGGCGCAGCGGCCGTACGACCGCCCGCCGCTGTCGAAGGAGTTCCTCGCCGGCACCGTCTCCGAAGCCGACCTCGCGCTGGAATCCGACGACGACGATCTGCAGGCGGACTGGCGACTGGGTGTCGCCGCCGCCAAGCTCGACAGTCGCAGTGGCGCAATCGAACTCGCCGACGGGACGCGCATCGACGCCGACGGCGTGGTGCTCGCGACCGGCTCCCGCGCCCGCCGCTGGCCCGGCTGCGAGGGTATGGCCGGCGTGCACGTCATCCGCACCATCGACGACGCCGTGGCGTTGCGGGCCGAACTGGTGCCGGGCGCTCGGCTGGTTGTCATCGGCGCCGGTTTCATCGGGGCCGAAGTCGCGTCGACGGCCCGCAAGCTGGGCCTGGACGTCACCGTCGTCGAAGCCGCCCGCACGCCGTTGCAGATGCAGCTCGGCGGGTGGCTCGGCGGTGTGGTCGCCGGTGCCCATGCCGCCAACGGAACGACGCTGATCTGCGGTGTCGGTGTGGCCGGACTGGTCGGGCAGGAGCGCGCACTGCGCACCCCGGGCGGTGTGCGGCGGGTGGCCGGCGTCGATCTGGCCGACGGCCGCCATCTGCCGGCCGACATCGTCGTGGTGGGTATCGGCGGCGTGCCCAACATCGACTGGCTGCAGGGCAGCGGACTGGCGCTCGGCAACGGCGTGCTGTGCGGCACACACGGGCAGACGGCCCTGCCGAACGTCGTCGCCGTCGGGGACTGCGCGGCATGGCTCGACGCCGCCACCGACACCCACCACCGGGTCGAACACTGGACCGGTGCGCTGGAGCGTCCTGCCATGGCGGTCGCCGCGCTGCTGGCGGGTGGTCTGGCGCAGGAGTCGACGGTGAAGCCGCCGTACTTCTGGTCGGATCAGTACGGCTCCCGCATTCAGTTCGCCGGCCTGGCCCGTCCCGATGACGAGATCACCATCGAGGAGGGCAGCTGCGAGGAGCGCTGCCTGCTGGCCACGTACCGGCGCGACGGCCGCCTGGTGGCGGTCCTCGGTATCGACCAGCCCCGGCTGTTCACCCGGTGGCGCCGCCAGTTGGTGCCGACGCCCACCACGGTCTGAGCCGAAGTTCTTGCACCCCAACCAAACTCACGACATGACATCGCAAAGGAGTTCGATGACCGCCACCGTGCCGAGCCTGCCGGAAAGCCTCATTTCCACTCTGGCAGGGCATTACTACACCGATCCGGAGGTCTTCGCCCTCGAGCAGGAGAAGATTTTCGAGACCATGTGGTTCTGCGTTGTGCGCGCCGCGGATCTGGACAAGCCGGGTGCGTTCAAGACCGTCCAGGTCGGTCGCGAAAGCGTTCTGGTGACCAGGTCGCGCAAGGGTGACATCAACGCGTTCTTCAACCTGTGCCGGCATCGCGGCGCCCGGCTGTGCACCGAGGACAGCGGCGAGGTCAAGCGCGCGTTCCAATGTCCTTATCACGCATGGACTTACGATCTCGACGGCAAGCTCGTCGCGGCGCCGAACCTGACGAAGATGCCCGACATCGACCGCGTCGAATACGGCCTGCACAAGATCTCGGTCCGGGAGTGGCTCGGCTATGTCTGGGTGTGCCTGGCCGACGAGCCACCGTCGTTCGAGGACACCGTCATGCAGGAGATCGTGGATCGGTTGGGCGATGTCGAGTCGATCGACCATTACACGGTGGGCGATCTGAGCCTCGGTCGCCGCATCGTCTATGACGTCAAGGCGAACTGGAAGCTCATCATCGAGAACTTCATGGAGTGCTACCACTGCGCCACCATCCACCCGGAACTGACCGAGGTGCTGCCGGAGTTCGCGGACGGCTACGCCGCCCAGTACTACGTCGGCCACGGCGCGGAGTTCGGCGAAGACGTCGCCGGCTTCACCATCGATGGCTCAGAGGGTTTCGAGCACATCCCCGGCGTCACCGCGGATCAGGACCGGCGCTACTACGCGATCACGGTACGTCCGCAGGTGTTCGTCAACCTGGTGCCCGATCACGTCATCATCCATCGGATGTTCCCGATGGCGGCGGACCACACCATTGTCGAATGCGACTGGCTGTACCTGCCCGGCGTGGTCGAATCCGGGCGCGACGTGAGCAAGTCGGTAGAGCTGTTCCACCGCGTCAACCAGCAGGACTTCGACGCCTGCGAGCGCTGTCAGCCCGCCATGAGTTCCCGCGTCTATCGCGACGGCGGTGTGCTGGTGCCCAGCGAACACCACCTCGGCGACTTCCATGACTGGCTGCGCAACAAGCTCGCCGACTAGATGCGGGCATTCGGCTCCCGGCAACCGGCCGGGCGCCGAATACTCGCGGAGTCGGCGCGGTGTCCCGGTCCGCCGGGCCGGCTGGAGAGGCGGCCTCGGCGGACCGGGACACCACACCACCCAAAGGCTGTGCAGCGCAGTGCCATCCAGGCCAACGACGTCCGCTATTTCGGAACCCGCGATCAAAGGAGCAGTGATGTCCTGTACACCGATTCCTGAAGAGCACGTGCCATGTCCGTGAGCGAAGGTGCGGCAGCGACATTCTCGGACGACCCGGCCGTGCTGGCGCGCAAGCGCCGGTTCATGGCGCGGATGATCGTCGTGTTGGTCGGCGGCATGTTCCTCGATGGCTACATCCTGGGCAGCATCGGTCCGGTCACGCACACCATCGAGCTGGACCCCCGGTTCACCACCGTCTGGATCGGGCTGGAGGCCGCCTCGGCGATGCTCGGCATTCTCATCGGCTCACCTTTGGGTGGGTGGCTGGCAGACAAGTTCGGCCGTAAGCCGATTCTGTTCTGGGATCTGGCGCTGTTCACGGCCTTTTCGGCTCTGCAGTTCTTCGTCGACGGACCAGAACAGCTTTTCGCCGTTCGTCTGTTGATGGGCCTGGCCGTCGGCATCGAGTACGCGGTCGGCTTGCCGATGCTGGCGGAGTTCGCGCCGACCCATCTCCGCGGCAAACTGTTGGCCCTGACCCTGGTCGCCTGGTACGGCGGTTTCATGATCGCGTTCGTCATCGGCTACTTCATGGACCGGGCCGGTGTGGATTGGCGGGTCACGCTGGGCACTACAACGCTCATCGCAGCCGCGCTGCTGATCGGCCGGATCGGGTTGCCCGAGTCGCCGCGCTGGTTGTGGGCAAAGGGCAGGACCGAGGAGGCGCACGGACTGGTCGTCGGGTATCTGGACACCGCCTACCAGACCGACATGATGAAAGCCACTGCGGGCGGCGCGACGGGCAGTTTCAAGATGCTGTTCTCGCCGGCGGTGTGGCGCTCGACGGTCTTCATGGCCGTGTTCTGGACCTGCGCGGTGACGCCGTACTTCGCCATCGCGACCTTCGCCGACGGCCTGCTGGGCGATATCGGCATGAAGGGCCTCATGCGCGGAGTGGTTCTCTCGGTCGTCGCCTGGTTGGGCGTGATCTTCACGATGTTCATGATCGACCGTTGGGGGCGGCGCAAGATGACCGTTCCGACCCAGTGGATCGCCGGCGGTCTGCTGGTCGCCATCGCCGTCCTCGGCAGCTTCGTGCTTCCGGTGGAGCAGGTCGGTGTGATGTCGATGGTGATGTTGGCGCTGTTCCTGGCGTATTCGTTCGTCAACGCGATGTACACCGCGTTCACTCAAATCTATCCCGCGGAGGTCTTCCCGACCGAGGTCCGGGCGATCGGTACCGGATTCGCGGCGGCGATCAGCCGCCTCGGTGCTGCTGCGGGTCTGTTCCTGATCCCGCTCTCGATGAAGCACCTCGGTTTCACCTGGACCATGGTCTTCGCGGGAATCATCGCCTTCGCCGGCGCGATCGTGTCACAGATCCTGGCTCCGGAGACCAGCGGCAAGTCGCTGAGCGAATTGGACATGAGCCACTGAGCGCACGCCACACAGGCCGGGCCTGGGTCACGCCGCTGCGGACTCGGCCAGGTGCGGCGCGAGGCGGGAGGAAAATCCGGTCCATGACGATGCGGGTGGCCGTGATCGGCGATGTCGGTGGGCACATCGAGGAGCTGCGGCGCGAGCTGCGGTCCCTCGGTGTCTCCGAAACCGGGGTGTTGCCCGACGATCTCGTCGTGATTCAGGTGGGGGATCTGGTGCACCGGGGCCCGGACTCCGAGGGTGTCGTTCGTCTGGTCGACTACTACCTGAACACGTATCCCGGGCAGTGGGTTCAACTTGTGGGCAATCATGAGGCTCTGTATCTGCGGCCGAACAGTTTCCTGTGGGAGGACCGGATCGGTTACCTGGAACAGCGCATCCTGAAGAAGTGGTGGGCCGACGGCAAGCTGCACGCCGCGGTCGCCGTCGAGACCGACGAAGAGGATTTCCTGGTGACGCATGCCGGGGTCACCGAGCAGTTCTGGCGCGAGCACCTCCTCGCCCCCGATACCGCGCGGCAGGCGGCGCGCCGGATCAACAGCCTGGCCCGCACGGGGTGCCCGACGCTGTACGGCGGCGGCGCCATGCTCGGCCCACCGAATCCGATGGCGGGTCCGTTATGGGCCAGCCGCACCGAGGAGGTCGTGCCCGGGTGGGAAGGCACGATGCTCCCGTTCAGTCAGGTGCACGGCCACAGTGGCTCGCACGGTGCGTCCGACCATCCGGCAACCACCTATGATGCGCGACTGCACCATGAGGTGACCCGCTTCCCGGGCGGTCGTCTCATCGGTATCGATCCCGGCCACCTCGTCGAGGCGACCCCGGAGTGGGGCGCCTTCGTCGTCACGACCGGCTCCCGGCCCACCGTCGGGTGAGCGACTCCGGAGAGGACTGCGGCATGTCGACCGAGACCGGGACCGAGGCGGAACTGGCCGAACTCGCCGAACTGCTGGCGCACTGCCCACCGTTCGATGCACTGAGTCCGGCCGAGCGCGCCGGCGCGGTGGCTGCTGCGCAGATCGCGGAGTACCAGCCGGGCGACCTGATTCTGGATGCCTTCGCCACGATGCCGACGAGCATCGGACTGGTGATGTCGGGAGAGATCGATCTCTGGTTCGATCCGGAACGCATCGGTGAGGGGCCTGCCGACAAGTTCACGCGTGGCGCGCCAATCGGATACACCTCCGCACTCGCGGGGCGGCCGGTCGGCCCGCGGATCGAGGCGAAGACCAAGGTCATCGTCGCGAACCTGCCGTCCGGGATCGTCCTTCCCGCGTTCGCGTCCCGCAGCGGCGCGCGTTTCCTGGCCGACGAGATCGCGCACGTGCGCGGGCTCACGGCCGCTCAGCCGCGGTACACACTGCTGTCGGATCTGGTCTACCGCGAACCGCTCGTCGTGCGGGCCGACGAATCGGTGACGGCACTCGCAGCGCGCATGACCGAGCTGGGCCTGCCGTACGCCGCCGTCGACACCGGTACCGGCCACTTCGGCCTGGTGACAGATGAAGCCTTGCGCCGCAAGGTGATCGGGGAAGGTCTGCCGCGGGAGTCGCCCGCGAATGCGGTGATGGACTATCCCGCGATCACGGCACCGGCGAGTATGTCGTCTGCTGACGCCCTGATCATGCTGCTCGATCACGGCGTCTCGTTCCTGCTCGTCACCGGAGACGACGGCCGCCTGAAAGGCGCGGTCGGGGAACGTGATTTCATGCTCGCGCCCACGACCGCCGGTGTCAGCCTGAACGCACAGATCCGGCAGGCCTGCAGCATCGACGGGCTGATCACACATGCGCGCCGGGTTCCGGCGATGCTTGCCGACATCCTGGCGCGCGGGCTGACGGCCGACCGGGTGATCGCCGTCCATTCGGCGCTGATCGCCTCGGTCACCCGTCGCGCGATCTTCCTGGTCTTCGACCACGAGGAATTCAACGATCTGTCGATCGATGCCTTCACCTGGCTCTCACTCGGCAGCATCGGCCGGCGCGAAGCGGTGCCCTCGTCCGACGTCGATGCTGCCGTGACGTTCGCGGATTCGTACGAGGACCAAATCCCGCGCTACCGCGAAGCATTCAGCGTCGTGGGGGAGGTGCTGCAGCTCTGTGGCATCGGCGTCGACGCTCATCATGCGTTCCCGTCGCACCCGGGGTTCTCGCGTACCGATTCGCAGTGGCGAGAGGCGGCGCAGGGCTGGCTCACCAACCCTCAGCAGAATCAGGGCACCATCATGGCTTCGCTCCTGGTGGATGCCCGGCCGATCTTCGGCGACCCGGCGTTGCCCGAGCCCGCGCGCGTCTTCCGCGATTTCAATCGCCATCCCGCGACCGTCGAACTGCTGCTGCAGGATTCGCTCTCGCGCCGAGCGCGCCTGCTCTCGGTGCGGGACCGGATCATCGGGCGTGACGAGAAGTTCGACATCAAAGGCCGCGGCTTGCTGCCGATCGTCAACGTCGCGAGGTGGGCCTCGCTCAGCGTCGGATCCCCGGAGTTGCACACCGTCGACCGGCTCCGCGTTGCTGCCGGGTCGGAGGTGCTCACCGACCGCTCCGCGAGCCGGCTGATCGAAGCGTTCGACGCGCTCCAGCTGCTCCGGCTGGAACACCAGTTGCGCCAGATCGAGGCGGGGCAGCGTCCCGACGACATCATCGACCTCGACGAGATCTCACCCATCGACCGCAGCACGATCGAGCAGACCGTCAAAGAGATCGCCGACGTCCAGCGCCGCATGGGACGCGTCGCGCACATGAATTCCGGTGCCGAACTCGTCAGACGCGGGCAGCCGGGATCGACGCCGAGGAAGGCCAGATGACGTCTCCCGCATGCCGCGCAGCGGGCCGCAAAAAAATGAGTCGGATGAGAATCTCGAAACCCATCATTACTGATCAGCTAGTGATATATTAGTTGGCGACAGGGCCGGGGCGGCCGTAGTCGATGGTCTCGTCGTGGCGGCCCGACTGCCTCCGACGCCCATAGGGAAAGCGAGCCGCGATGCCCAGAGTGAATCGCAGGACCGTCGCGTCCGAAAATCGCATGGGCACAGTGGGTTCCGAGTATGGTCGCCGCCGGATCGCCTGTCGCCTGGGTGATCACCGGTAATCGAGGAGGCAACGTGGACGGTGCACCTGATCTGCTCATCGGATCGCAGTGGCGGCATGCCGCCGATGGCGGTACCCGGGAACTCATCAACCCCGCGACGGGCAAGGTCTTCGCCACGGTTGACGAGGCCACCCACGACGACGCGCTGGCGGCTGTCGCCGCGGCCCGCGCGGCCTTCGATGCCGGGGACTGGCCGGCCACGCCGGTCGCCGAGCGGGCCGCGCTGCTCGAGCGCATCGCCGACCTGCTGGCCCGCGACAAGGAGTCGCTGGCGGCACTGGAGACCGCCGACACCGGAAAAACCCTGGCGGAGAGCCGGATCGACATCGACGACGTGATCTCGGTGTTCCGCTACTACGCGCGCCTGGTCGCGACGCAGTCGGACCGCCTGGTCGACGTGGGCAACCCGGCCGTCATCAGCCGGGTGGTGCACGAGCCCATCGGGGTGTGCGTGCTGATCGCCCCGTGGAACTATCCGCTCCTGCAGATCTCCTGGAAGATCGCGCCGGCCCTGGCGGCCGGTTGCACCATGGTGGCCAAACCCAGTGAGGTGACACCGCTTTCGACCATCGCCTTCGTCCGGCTGGCCCAGGAAGCGGGGGTGCCCCCGGGCGTGCTCAACCTGATCCAGGGCAGTGGGGCCGCCGTCGGTGCGGCACTCACCGACAATCCCGATGTCGACCTCATCTCGTTCACCGGTGGGCTGAGCACCGGTCAGCACATCGCCAGGACCGCCGCCGCGCACGTGACCAAGGTGGCGCTGGAACTCGGCGGGAAGAACCCGCACATCGTCTTCGCCGACATCGGAACCGGCGCGGCCTGGGACGCTGCCGTCGACCAGGTCCTCACCGGCGTATTCCTGCACTCGGGTCAGGTCTGTTCGTCGGGTACCCGGGTGATCATCGAGGAGTCGATCGCCGACGACTTCGTCGCCCAACTCGCCGAGCGTGCCGAGAAGATCCGGATGGGCGACGGTACCGACCCGCGCAGCGAGACCGGCCCGCTGGTGTCCAAGCAACAGCTGGACAAGATCGAATCCTTTGTGGCCCTGGGCATCTCCGAGGGTGCGAAATTGATCACCGGCGGGACCCGGCCCAGCGATCCGGCGCTGGCGGACGGCTACTTCTTCCTGCCGACGATCTTCGACCGCTGCGACCGCTCGATGCGGATCGTCGCGGAGGAGACCTTCGGGCCGATCATGACGGTGGAGCGGTTCACCGACGAGGCCGAGGCGATCATGCTCGGCAACGACACGCAGTATGGTCTCGCGGCAGGGGTGCGAACCTCTGATCCCGCGCGGGGCGAACGTGTGGTGCGCGCACTGCGGCACGGGACGGTGTGGTTGAACGACTTCGGCTACTACACCGCGGCAGCGGAGTGGGGCGGTTTCGGGAAGTCGGGCAACGGCCGCGAGCTCGGTCCCTCGGGCCTCGCGGAATATCAAGAGCTCAAACATATCTGGCACAACACCGCGCCAACGCCGGCCGGCTGGTTCGACGCTGCCAGCGAAGGCTAGGGACACAACTTCATGACTCAGAACCTCACTGACACCGACAGCGGCGGCCTCGAGGATTTCGGCTACAAGGAATCACTGGACCGCAGCATCGGAAAATTCGCGAGCTTCGCGGCCGGGGTCAGCTACATCTCGATCCTGACCGGTACCTTCCAGCTGTTCTATGTCGGCTACGGCAACGGCGGCCCGGCGTATCTCTGGTCGTGGCCCATGGTCTTCATCGGGCAGATGGCAGTTGCGTTGTGTTTCATGGAACTCGCCGCCAAGTATCCCGTCGCGGGTTCGGTCTACAACTGGTCGAAGAAGCTGGGCAGCCGCATCGTGGGCTGGAGTTCGGGATGGCTCATGCTGACGGCCTCCATCGTCACGCTGTCGGCGGTGGTGTTGGCCCTGCAGTTGAACCTGCCGCGGCTCTGGCACGGATTCCAGATCATCGGCGATGGCACCGGACCCTATGACTTCGCCGGTAACGCGATCCTGCTGGGCACCGTCCTCATCGCGTTCACCACCGTCATCAATGCCTTCGGCGTGCGGCTGATGGCGATGATCAACAGCGCCGGCGTTTTCATCGAACTCATTGCGGCCGTGCTCATTGCGGTCATCCTGCTGTTCAACATCAAGCGCGGCCCCAGCGTGTTCTTCGACACCCAGGGCCACGGCGCAGGCCTACCCGGCGGATACTTCGGCGCGTTCCTGGTTGCCTCGGTGGCGTCGCTGTACGTGATGTACGGGTTCGACACCGCGAGCTCGCTCGGCGAGGAAACGGTCGAACCGCGCCGCACCGCGCCCAAGGCCATCCTGCGCGCGATCCTGGCCTCGTTCGTGATCGGCGGGGCCATCCTGGCGGGCGCCATCATGGCCACGCCCGACCTCAACGACCCGGCGCTCGGCAGTCCCGACGGCAGCCTGCAGTCCATCGTCGAGAAGGTGATGTGGGGACCGCTCGGCACCATCTTCCTGATCTGCATCGTGGTTGCGGTGACGGTGTGCTCGCTGGCCGTGCACACCGCGGCCATCCGGTTGACGTTCGCCATGGCCCGCGACAACGCGCTGCCGTTCGGCGAGAAGCTGGCCAAGGTGCACCCCAAGACGCAGGCGCCCGTCGTGCCGGCCGTCGTCATCGGCATCATCGCGGCGCTGATTCTCGTGATCAACCTCGGCCAGCCCAAGGTGTTCACGGTGCTGACCTCGATCGCGATCATCATGATCTACCTGGCGTATCTGATGGTCACCGGTCCACTGCTCAAGAAGCGCCTGCGGGGCGAGTGGCCGCCGAAGGACCTCGCCGAGGGTGGCTACTTCACCATGGGTAAGTGGGGCCTGCCGGTCAACATCTTCGCGGTGTTGTGGGGCATCGGGATGGCGATCAACCTGGCCTGGCCGCGCGTCGCGATCTACGGCGACCCGTGGTACAACACCTGGGGCGCGTTCGTCTACATCGGCGTCATCCTCGGACTGGGCCTGCTCTGGTATTTCGTCAAGGGCCGCAACCACATTGGCACGCTTGCCTCCCATTCGGCGCTCAATCGCGACTGACCAGCCGAACCGATTCCCTTCTGCCCGAACAGTTTTCGAGGAGTTCGTAACATGCCAGAGCAAATCTACGACTACGTGATCGCGGGTGGCGGTACCGCCGGTTGTGTCCTCGCGGCGCGGCTGTCCGAGGACCCCGATGTCACCGTGTGCCTGGTGGAGGCCGGGCCGTCGGATGTGGGTGACCGCAACATCCTCGAGTTGTCGGAGTGGATGCACCTCCTCGACTCCGGCTACGACTGGGACTACCCGGTGGAGCCGCAGGAGAAGGGCAACAGCTTCATGCGGCATGCCCGGGCGAAGGTTCTCGGTGGGTGCTCATCGCACAATTCCTGCATCGCGTTCTGGCCGCTGGCCCAGGGCCTGCGGGACTGGGAGGCCATGGGCGCCACCGGGTGGGGTCCCGAGAACGTACTGCCGTTCACTGCGAAGGTGGAGAACAACACCGCCACCGGCACGTACCAGGGTGTGCCGCACGGTGATTCGGGCCCGGTCCGGCTGCGCGACGTGCCGCCGAACGACCCGTGCGGCCAGGCGGTGATCGACTCCGCGGCCAAGGTCGGCCTGGAGACCGTGCAGTTCAACCGCGACGACTGGACCCTCAACGCGGCCGGCTGGCTGCAGATCAACGCCAACGAGGCGGGCGAGCGGATGTCGAGTTCGCACGCGTACCTGCACCCGATCCTCGATTCGCGGCCCAACCTCACAGTGCTGACCAACTGCTGGGTGGCCGAGATTCTGTTCGACGACTCCGGCGACGAGCCGGTGGCCACCGGTGTCCGGTACCAGCGCCCGGACCTCACCGGCTACGACGTCGTCACCGCCAGGCGCGAGGTGGTCGTCACGGCCGGCGCGATCGACACCCCGAAACTGCTGATGCTGTCCGGAATCGGGCCCGCAGCCCACCTGAACGAGGTCGGGGTGCCGGTGCGGGTCGACTCGCCCGGTGTCGGTGAGAACCTCGACGACCACGTCGAGGGCCTCGTGTTCTGGGAAGCGGCGAAGCCGATGGTCACCGAATCCACGCAGTGGTGGGAGATCGGGCTGTTCGCGACCACCGAGGTCGCCGGCGACAACCCCGATCACTCCGACCTGATGATGCACTACGGCAGCGTCCCGTTCGACATGAACACGCTGCGGCACGGGTACCCCACCACCGATAACGGCTTCTGCCTGACTCCCAATGTGACACAAGGCCGTTCACGCGGCACCGTGCGACTGGCCTCACGCGACTTCCGGGATCGGGCGAAGGTCGACCCGCGCTATTTCACCGACCCGGAAGGGCACGACGAGAAGGTGATGCTGGCCGGAATCAAGCTGGCTCGCAAGATCGCCGAGCAGGAGCCCCTGCAGGAGTGGATCGGCCGTGAACTGGCGCCCGGCCCGGATGCGCAGACCGACGAGGAACTGCTCGCCTACATCTACAAGACGCACAACACCGTGTACCACCCGGCCGGTACCGCCCGGATGGGTGCGGTCGACGATCCGATGGCCGTGCTCGACCCGCAGCTGCGCGTCAAGGGGGTGCACAACCTGCGGGTGGTCGATGCCTCGGCGATGCCGAAATTGCCGGTGGTCAACCCCAACATCACGGTGATGACGATGGCCGAGAAATGTGCGGACCTCATTCGCAACGGGTGACGTAGGGCACGATGGCGAAGTGACCTCTCCGGAGCTGGTGAACTTCCTCGGTTCGCGCCCGCCGTTTCAGACGGCGAGTGACACCGAACTGAACGACCTCGTCGCCGCGTCGTCGGTGGAGCAGTACCGCGCCGGCACCGTGATCGCGGACTTCTCCCGGCAGGTCCCCGATGATATCTGGATGGTCCTGACCGGCTCGGTGAACCTTCAGGAGGTGGGCGACGGGCAGGTGTTCGACACCATCGAGCCCGGCGAAATCTTCGGCTACGTGCCGATGCTGACCGGTGGTGGTATCGAATTCCTGGCCCGCACAACGGAACCCGCCACCGTCATCCGCCTGCCCGGCGAGCTCGTGCGGGCGCAGTTCGCCAAACCGGCGGGGCTGCGCTTCCTGGCGCTGTCCGCCACACCGTCGTCGCAGTCGCAGCTGATCACCGCCGGCGACTCCCGGCCGGTCGGCGATCTGGTGCACGGCACCGTGCTGATCGTGGAGCCGGGCGTCTCGGTTCGCGACGCCGTCGTGCAGATGAGCGAGCAGCGGGTGTCCTACGCGCTGATCCGGCTGCGCGAGGGCGGCGTCGGCATCTTCACCGACCGCGACCTTCGGTCGCGCGTGGTCGCGGCCGGGTTGCCCGTCGACGTCCCGATCTCCGAGGTGATGAGCGCGCCCGCCCAGACGGTGACCGCCGATCGCACCGCCGAGACCGTCCTGTTGGACATGCTGGAGCGGGGCATGCGCCATATGCCGGTGCTGTCGCCACGCGGTGCGGTGCTGGGCGTGCTGGAGGACGTCGATCTGCTGGCCGCCTCGGCGCGGCAGAGCTTCGTGTTGCGCCGGGCGATCGCGCAGGCGCCCGATGCCGCCGCGCTCCAGCGCCATGGTCGCGACGTGACCCGGATCGCGGTCGAGCTGTTTCGCACCGGGACGAAGGCGTCGGCCGCCAGCAGCATCGCCTCGATCGTGCTGGATGCGTTGGTGCGCAAGGCATTGGAGCTGGCCCTGGCCGAAGCCGGCCCGGGCCCGACGCAGGACCAGTTCGCGTGGCTCACCCTCGGCAGCATCGCCCGTCGGGAGGCCATGCCGTCCTCCGATGTGGACAGCGCGCTCAGTTGGGCCGACAGCTGCGATGCCGAGTGCGCGCAGTTGCGTGCCATCGCGGCCCGCACGCACGCCATCCTCGACGGTTGCGGCCTGCCTGCCGACAGCAACGGCGCCGTCGCGTCGCACAAGGCGTTCGCGCGGTCGGCCTCCGACTGGGCACAGGCGGCCGAGGGCTGGCTCGATGATCCCTTGCGCGGCAAGGGTTTGATCCTGTCCTCCCTGCTGATCGACGGTCGCGTGGTGTGGGGCAACCGGGCGCTGCACACCGTGCCCACGGTGTTCCACCGGATGCGTGACGAACATCCGAACGCCCTGCGCCTGCAGCTGCTCGATGCGCTGTCGGGCAAGGTGCGCACGTGGTCGCTGCGCGATGTGCTGTCGCGGCGCGGCGGCACGTTCGATCTGAAGACGCATGCGGTGACGCCGATCGTCAACCTGGCCCGGTGGGGCGGCCTGACCGCCGACATGACGTCGGCATCGACGCCGGCGCGGCTCGCGGCAGCGGTGGGCACCGGAGCGCTGACCGAGCGCGACTCCCGCACCCTCACAGAGGTTTTCGTCATGCTGCAACGGATGCGGTTGGCGCATCAGGTGGAGTTGATCGCCGACGGTCGCACCCCGAACGACGTGGTCACCGTCGGCGACCTCTCGCCGCTCAACCGGAGCCTGCTCGGTGACGGGCTGCGTGAGATCGCCGCCGTCCAGCGGCGGGCCCGGCAGTCGGGCACGCACCCGGGCTTGCGCTGAGTTCGCCTGTCCTACTGGGCCAGTCGGGACATCAGGCGGGTGGACAGCTGGTCGTACCACCGCATCGCCCATCGCGCATCGCCGAGCGCGGTGTGCCGGAGGCCGGCGCCGGGCGGCCGGACTCCGCACTGCCGGGACAACTGTGTCGAGTCCCGTCCCGGGGTGCGCCCGTAGTCCAGGACGTACCGGGCGGCCAGGGAGATGACGTCGATGAGCTTGGGGCTCCAGCCCGGTGTCAGCTGATGACGCGCCAGCATGGCGCACAGACACTGCGTATCGAAGCTGGGCACCACACCGACGATGGTGGCGTCCATGGTCCACTCGCGAACGATTTCCGCGGCTTCCTGTTCACGGTGCACCGACGGGAGGTCGATGGGCCCGTAGACCACCTGCGGATGGCGACTGGCGAAGCGGCTGATCCGCAGGCCCGCGGGCTCGGCCGCGTCGAGATCGAGGTCGGCCAGATCGATGTACATCACGATGCGCGACTCACCGGCATCGTCGCGCCGCAGCATGGCGATTTCCCAGGGCTGCCGGTCGGCGTGCAGGCCGGTGGTCTCCGTATCGAGGAAGACCAGCGGTTGCATCGTTGCAGGCTAGTGCCGACAGCCGTCCACGAAGGTCGTTTTGGCGGGCGGCCACAGGATATTTTCAGCTTCGATGGAACCGAACGGCCGCGCCGCGCGTCATAGCAAGGCATGGGAGAACGTGACGTCGCTCGGATAGACCTCTCGGCAGTGCGGGATGTCGCGCAGCGGTGCGAATCGGTCGCCGACATGCTCGGCACCGCGGTCGCGCCGTTGTTGCGCTGGTACTTCGACGGGTTCTGCGGCGGGCGCGATCATGCCTCGCGCGCGGCCGCCTTACGCGCCGCGCTGGACCAGTCGGCCGGACAGCTTCGGGCATGGGCCTCGGCGTCGACGGAAGCCGCAGCGGCACTACGGGTTTCGTCGGCGCGCTACGAGGACGCGGATACCGACCTCGCCGGCCGGTTGGTCTGATGATGGCGGCTGCGTTCGATGTGGCCGGGCGGCTTTCCGAAGGCGACGGCGCGGTGACGGTCCTCGACGAGTACGTGGCGGCATGCCAGGTGTTGGGCGTGCCGTCCCCAGGGCCGTTGGCGGAGTTGTATTACGCCGAGAGTGGGCTGAACCTCGACGCGCTGGCCGCGGACGCCCGCTCGCTTGACGCTGCGGTGGTGGTCGCGCAGGGTGCAGTGCGGTTGCAGGGCAACGGATATCGGGATCTGACGGCACAGTGGGCGGGCACCGGCGGGGACGCCGCCGGCGGGTTTCTGCGCACCCTGACGGTGGCGGCCGAGGATGTGGTCGCGCATCTGCAGCGGAGCGCACAGGCACTGACGACGCTGCGGGACGCGTTGTGGCGCGCCGTCGACGCCAAGGTCGACGCGGTGTTGCGGGCCGACGCGCAGACTGCCGGGCACCGAGACCAGTGGAGCGCGGCAGTCCGCGCGGTCCTCGCCGGGGCCGGCGACCTGTCGGCCGCCAGCGAGATCGTCGATCAGCAGGTCAAGCCCTTCGTCCTTCGTGCGGTGTCGGGGGACCTGCTGCCTGCGCTGCAGGACGCCTCCGATGCCGTTGCGGCGGCGTACGATTCGGCCATCGCGGCGGTCACCCCGGCAGGGGTGTCGTTCGCGGTGCCCGTCGTGCTGACGCCCGATTGGACGCCTCAGGCTGCGCCCGCACCGGCGTGGCCGGCCGCGCCGGCATATCAGGCCGCGGCGGCTGCGCCCTTCGCGACGTTGGGCACCGCGGCGGGGTGGACGCCGACGGCGCCGTCCGCACCTGCGGCTCCGCCGGTGCCGGCCGAACCTGTTGCAGCGCCGTCGGCCCCGCCCGTTTCTGCCGAATCCGCCCCGGCGCCGTCGACCGCTGCGCCCGGAGCTCTCGAACCGGCGCTCGGCACTGCCGCGGCAACCCCGCCGACGGCCGGGCCGTCCGGAGATCTCGGATTCGGTTCGGGTATCAGCGGTTTGGGCCGGCAGCTGACCGATGCCATCGGGGGAGCGCTCGGTTCCATGGCGGGTCTGGCGCCCGCGGCATCGGGACTGGACGGGCTCAGCGACGTCGACGACGGCCTCGCCGAAGACCTGGAGCTGGACGATAAGGACGACGACGAGACCTCCGACGAGGACGAAAACGACGACAAAGCCGACGACGAAGACACCGGCGACAATCCCGACGACAAAGCCGACACAGAGAAAGGCACCGACGAGATCGCCACGGACGCGGGCGAACCGGAAGTCGCGCCGCCCGGCCCCGATACAGAGCAGTCGCCGCCGGCGCCCGCCCCGCCGCCGGCACCGGTCTCGCTGCCCACGGAACCCGTTGCCGGACAGGAGAACCCGACGACCAAGACGCCGTGTGAGATCGCGGCCGATGAGTTGCCGCAAGTGGGCGAGTGAATCCGTTACCGCGTTTCAATGGCGTGCGGTCAGGGAATTCTGCCTGTGCATTTCACAGCGAAGGAGCCATGGCCGTGCCCAATTCCTCGATCAAGAACGAAAAGATGTACGAAGAACTGCGCAAGCAGGGTGATTCGAAAGAAAAGGCAGCCCGAATTTCGAATGCCGCGGCCGCCCGCGGACGTTCTTCTGTCGGCCGCAAGGGCGGCAAGTCCGGGTCTTATGACGACTGGACGGTGCAGGACCTGAAGAAGCGCGCCAAAGAGCTGGGTCTGACCGGGTACTCGTCACTGAAGAAGGACGACCTGATCAGCGCGCTGCGCAACCACTAGCCCTTGAGCAGCGCGGCGACCTTGTCCTCCAGCGCCGGGTTCTCGGCGTCCGGATCAGCGGCGACGGTCTTCGGCAGCACCACGTCGGCGTCGGCGAAATCCTTGTAGGTCTTGTCGCCGGTCAGCTGGAACAGCAGGTAGCCGGTCAGCAGCGCGCGCACTGTCTTCTGGGTGCGGCGATCCGCGCCGGGCATCCCGACCAGTTTGGACAGCCGGAAGCCCTCGGCCAGACCGCCCGGGACGGCCTTGGCGACGGTCCGGACCGTCGCCGTCCGCCATGCGGCGGCCAGCTCGGTGGCGTTGGACTGGATGGTCAGCTCGGCGCCCGGTGCGTTGAGGATCAGGCCGGGAACCCGCAGACCGGCTGCGGGTTGGTCAGCGTCGGGCTTGCTGGCGGTCGGGAACACCGCCGCCACCGCCTTCAGCGGGTTGGCCGACGAGCCCAGGCCGGCGGCGGTGAAGACCGCGGCCGAGGCCCCGAAACCGTGCCCGACCAGGCCCAACTTGGTCGGGTGCACGCTGATCTTGCCGGGGCCCAGCCGGACTCCGGTGATGATGTCGAGGGTGGTGCCCAGGTCGTAAGCCAGGTTCAGCACCGACGGCGCGATGCCGGTCTCGGTGTTGGGCGCGGCCGCGACGATGCCCCACGACGCCAGATGCTCCAGCGTGCCGTTGTAACGTCCGACACCCTGCAACCAGTCGTGGCCGAATGCCACGCCGGGCAGATTCAGCCCCGCCTCGGGGGTGTAGACGGTGCCCGGCAGGCCGGCAAAACCCAGGTCACCACGCAGAACGCGGTGCGGGCCGCGGCGCGTCAGAGCGCCGAAGAGCTTCTTCGTCTTGGCCACGCGATGACGTTAGCGCAGTGGCCCTGGTTTGCGCGTCACGCATGCACGGTCCGGCACCCGGGCGGCTGCACTACCCTGGATAACCATGTGTGGAATCGTCGGCTATGTCGGGCAACGGCCGGCCCGCGACATCGTGGTCGACGCGCTGCGACGGATGGAATACCGCGGCTACGACTCGTCCGGTGTCGCCCTGGCCGATGGCCACGGGGGTCTGACCATCCGGCGGCGCGCCGGCCGACTGGCCAATCTGGAAGAGGCGCTGGCCGAGACCGATGCCGCCGAGCTCGAGGGCACCACCGGCATGGGGCACACCCGCTGGGCGACCCACGGGCGTCCCACCGACCGCAATGCGCATCCGCACAGCGATGCCAGCGGCAAGCTCGCGGTGGTCCACAACGGCATCATCGAGAACTTCGCCGGGCTGCGCGCCGAGCTGGAGGCCGCCGGCGTCGAGTTCCAGAGCGACACCGACTCCGAGGTCGCCGTCCACCTGGTGGCGCAGGCCTACCGGAACGGCCCGACGGCCGGTGACTTCGTCGCGTCGGTGCTGGCGGTGCTGCGCCGGCTGGAGGGTCACTTCACGCTGGTGTTCAGCAACGCCGACGATCCCGGCACCATCATCGCGGCCCGCCGGTCCACCCCGCTGGTGGTCGGGGTCGGCGACGGCGAGATGTTCGTCGGCTCCGATGTCGCGGCCTTCATCGAGTACACCCGCGACGCCGTCGAACTCGGACAGGACCAGGCCGTGGTGATCACTGCGGACGGTTACCAGGTGCTGGACTTCGACGGCAACGACGCATCCGACCGCGCGCGCCCGTTCCACATCGACTGGGACCTGTCGGCTGCCGAAAAGGGTGGCTACGACTACTTCATGTACAAGGAGATCGCCGAGCAGCCCGCGGCCGTCTCCGACACGCTGCTCGGTCACTTCGTCGACGGCAAGATCGTGCTCGACGAGCAGCGGTTGTCCGACCAGGAGCTGCGCGACGTCGACAAGGTCTTCATCGTCGCCTGCGGTACCGCGTACCACTCCGGCCTGCTCGCCAAGTACGCCATCGAGCACTGGACGCGGCTGCCGGTCGAGGTCGAGTTGGCCAGCGAGTTCCGCTACCGCGACCCGGTCCTGGACCGCAGCACGCTGGTGATCGCCATCTCGCAGTCCGGCGAGACCGCCGACACCCTGGAGGCCGTCCGGCACGCCAAGGGCCAGAAGGCCAAGGTGCTGGCCATCTGCAACACCAACGGCTCGCAGATTCCGCGCGAGGCCGACGCCGTGCTCTACACCCGGGCCGGGCCGGAGATCGGCGTCGCCGCGACCAAGACGTTCCTGGCCCAGGTGGCCGCCAACTACCTGGTGGGCCTGGCGCTGGCGCAGGCGCGCGGCACCAAGTACCCGGACGAGGTCGCCCGCGAGTACCGCGAGCTGGAGGCCATGCCGGCGTTGGTCGAGCAGGTGCTCGAGCGGCTGGACCCGATCGCCGATCTGGGCCGGCAGTTCGCGAAGTCGCCGACGGTGCTGTTCCTGGGGCGGCATGTTGGCTACCCGGTGGCGCTCGAGGGTGCGCTCAAGCTCAAGGAGCTGGCGTACATGCACGCCGAGGGCTTTGCCGCCGGCGAGCTCAAGCACGGTCCCATCGCGCTGATCGACGACGATCTGCCGGTGATCGTGGTGATGCCGTCGCCCAAGGGCTCCTCGATGCTGCACGCCAAGCTGCTGAGCAACATCCGGGAGATTCAGGCCCGTGGCGCGGTCACCATCGTCATCGCCGAGGAAGGCGACGAGACGGTGCGGCCGTACGCGGACTACATCTTCGAGTTGCCGACGACCTCGACGTTGTTCCAGCCCCTGCTGTCGACCATCCCGCTGCAGGTGTTCGCCGCGTCGGTGGCCCGTGAGCGTGGATACGACGTGGACAAGCCGCGGAACCTGGCGAAGTCGGTCACTGTCGAATAGCTTCGCGTTGGCTCGTTCGCTGGCATCAACCATGCCTGTGCTCTAGCATGGGAAAACGCAGGTCAACCATATCCGCACATTCTGCTGAAATATTAGCTGTGGAAATGGTTGGATGCGGGTTGAGGGTCAGTCGAAGGTGTCCATTGTGAGGGCCGTGGATTGTTGCTGGATGCTGCTGCGCGTCACGCCACGGTCCGGATGGTCCGCGAATGGTGGCATACGCCGACCGATTACGAGGCGCAGGTCGAGTACTTCGCCAAGCGGTCGCTGACCGGGCTGATCCAGTTCCTCGTCGGGCTCGGCGTCGGCATGGTCGGCCTCATCGTCATGATCGCCCAGTGGTCCGGCGATGAACCCGCGGGCGCGGTCGTGCGGGCCGTGTCCATCGTCTTCATCACGGCGATGTACGTGTGGAGCTGGGTGTGGTGGCTGCGGCCGTGGCCGTCGTACCGGGTGTCGCACGCGTTCCTCATCAACGTCGACATCGGCGTCACCGTGGTCACCCTGCTCAACCAGAAGGTGCTGTCCGGCATGTTCGGGCTGAGTGCGCTGCTGCTGGTGTCGTTCTACATCATCTTCTTCGACGGCCCCAAAGCGCTTGCCGTACATAGTTGTTGGGCGGTGTCGTCGATCGCAGCGATGTCTGTCGAGATCGCGATCATCGGCGGCGGCGATCCAGTCCTGGCGTTCGTGAAGCTGCTGTCCGGCGGGGCGCTCGCGGTGGCGCCGATCGCCGCCCACTTCGGTATCTGGGCCCTGCGCAACGAGGCCAACGAGGCCTCGAACGACCCACTGACCGGATTGCTGAACCGCCGCGGTCTCAATCTCCACATCGACGACCTGCTGCGCGGCCACCGCAAGCGCGCGGCCGACGTCGTGGTGATCGTGATCGACCTCGACCGGTTCAAGATCGTCAACGACCGGTTCGGCCACAGCGTCGGCGACGAGGTGCTGGTCCGCTGCGCCTGGCGACTGGAGTCCTCCGTGCACGGCGGCGCGCTGGTAGCGCGTGTCGGGGGCGAGGAGTTCGTCGTCGTCGACGTCCTGCAGCCGGGGGACTGGGTGGCCGTGGCCGACCGGATCCGGGTCGCGTTGTGCGGCCGCGACGACCACGCGCCGATCACGGCGAGTATCGGGATCACCGCCGCGGCGATCACGCACTTCGCCGAATCCGGGTGTGACCACGCGGAACTGCTCGGCGATCTGGTCGCCCGTGCCGACGAGGCGATGTTCGTGGCCAAGCGCGGCGGCGGCAATGCCGTCAGCTACCTGCCGCCGATGCCTGACGCGGTGCGGACATCGCGGTGAACTGTTCGTGATCCTCCGGGTGCGGGCCTGCTGCTTTCCTCCTGCCGTTGAAAAGCAGCAGGCCCGTGATTGCCGTTGTCACTGTTGAGTTGTCAAGGTACGCAACGCTTTGCGTGTTATGCGGCTGTGTCGAGGCGCATGGTGCGGCGGTTGTAGGCGGGTATCGGTTTTCGGTGTGGGTCGACGGCCGCGGGTGGGATGAGCCAGGGGTGTTTGTCCAGTCCCATGACCACATCCCAGCCGTCGTGGTGGACGTTGGCGTGGCAGGCCGGGCACAGCAGGCACCCGTTGGCTAGTGATGTCTCACCGTGGTGGGTCCAGTGGATGATGTGGTGGGCGTGGGTGCGTCCGGGTGGGGCGCCGCATTTGATGCAGCACTGATCCCGCAAATACAGCGCTTTGCGCAGGTGCGCCGGGAACAAACGTTTCTCGCGCCCCATATCGAGGGGTACGTGTTCGCCGTCGACGATGATCGTGGTGACGGTGGTGTCGCAGCAGATTCGTTCCAGGGTCATGGTGCTGATCGACCCGATGAATTCCAACGCCGCCAGGTCTGGGGCGTCGGCGGGCACCGTCACCAGTAGCTGCGTGCGCGGCGCGGACGCGGTGTCGCCGCCGCGGGCGGCGATGTCCAGCACCGCTTCCAGCGCGTCGGCCCGCCGCCTGCCCGCCGTGCGGGTGTCGGGGGTGCCGTCGGGTTCGGGCCGCGGCGCTGATCCTTGTTCGATCGCCGCGATGTATTTGGCCCCGACTTCGGCGTCCAGGTCCGCCCGGATCTGGACCCGGCCGTCGCTGGTGACGCGGTGGTCGGCGGTATTGATCGACCGGTCCTCGGCAGCCGGCAGGCCACCTTCCGCTGCGGCATGGCGGTTGCCCAGCCGGCGGGCGCGTTTGTCGATGTCGGCGGGGGTGGCCCCGGAGAAGAACTGTCCCAGCAGATCGGTCACCTGCTGGTACCGGGCTTCCTCGTCGACCTCACCGGGTGCGCGGGCGCGGATGTGGTTGATGCCCTTGACGATCGCATCCACATGCTCACCGGAGATCGCCCCATCCGCGGCATGGGCCGCGAGCGTGGGCAACGCCGGCAAGGCTCCCGATACCCGGACCAGCCGCTGCGCCACCGACGGCGCACACCCCAACGCCATCAACAACTCCCGTGGCGTCCGGCCCTGCGCCGCCGCGGCACCACAGCGGTCCAGCACCCCGGTCAGCATCGCCGCCAGATGATCGGCCACATTGCGCAGTTTCATCACGCACGCCAGCGCCGCCACCGCGTCGTCCCTGGACACGTCGTCGGGGACGTCCACGTCACGCAGGCGCTCGAGAAGAGCGTTGAGATCCGGTGTGATTCCCATGCCCAATTGTATCGAACATACGTTCGAACAACAAGGAGTTTTTCGGCCTACATCAGGAGATCGGTGACGGTTCGGCTGTTCGTGGTGAAGGCAGTTGGGCCCTCAAGCTCGAGCCTTGCAACTGCCTAGCGCATCGCGCGAACCGCCCGGAAAGGTTGGGCGCCAACTCGGCCGGGTAGCGCATGTGCTCAGCCGGGCACGCCCGCGAACCGATGCAGCGATACACGTCGACACCCCGACCCGGCGGCCCGTCGGCCCTGCGGGATCGACTCGATCGCAACGCTTACGCGCGCACCACCGAAGGCCCTAGCGCTTCATAACGGGCCGCCTCGGCGGCCGGCAGTTCCGTACCGGTGACGATTGCTTCGAAGTCGGACACGTCGGCGAACCGGCAGAAGCTCGTCTCGCCGAATTTGGAATCGGCGGCCACCAGGATCCGCCGCATCGCGACCGACACCGCGGTCTGTTTGACCGCGGCCACGGCGGGGTCCGGGGTGGTCAGTCCGTGCTCGGGCGTGATGCCGTTGGTGCCGAGGTACGCGACGTCGATGACGAGGCTGCGTAAGCGCTCGACGGCCCAGTTGTCCACCGTGGCCAGGGTTCTCCCGCGCATGCGTCCACCGAGCAGTAACACCGTCACGGTCTCGCTGTGGGCCAGCGCTTCGGCTGCCAGCAACGACGACGTCACCACCGTCAGCTGCTGATCCGCCAGTTGTTCGGCGATCAGTCGCGGAGTGAAACCCTCATCCAGATAAACGGTTTCGGCTCCATGCAGCAGATCCGCGGCTGCGGCCGCGATCCGGTGCTTCTGGGCCAGGTCGACCTGACTGCGGTACTCGACCGTCGATTCGAATGCCGCCGTCTCCAGCGGGATGGCTCCGCCGTGGACCCGCTTGAGCATGCGCCGCCCGGCCAGCACCTTCAGGTCGCGGCGGATGGTCTCCGACGCCACGTTCAGTTCTTCGGCCAGCGCCAGCACCTCGACCCGCCCACGGGTACGGGCGAACTCGACGATCTGGCGCTGGCGGCTGTCTGAATCCACGGATGACATTCTGGCGCCCGTCGTCTACCGCGCTTCGCTCAGCACCGCCCGGACCTCCTCGGGCGTGCTGGCACGGCGCAGCCGCTCCACCTCGTCCTTGTTGAGGAACACCTGGGCGATCCGGGTGAGAAGCGCCATGTGGTCCTTGCCGGCGCCGGCGATGCCCACCACGAACTCGGCGGGCTTGCCGTTCCAGTCGATGGGTTCGGGATAGCGGACGAACGAGATCCCGGAATGCCGGATCGCGCTCTTGGCATCGTTGGTGCCGTGCGGGATCGCCAGGCCGTTGCCCATGTACGTCGACACGGACTTCTCCCGCTCGTGCATGGCGTCGACATACGAGACGTCGACGGCCTGCGCGGAGACCAGCAGGTTGCCGGCCTCGGTGATGGCGGCCTCGGCGGTGGTGGCCGAGCCGGCCAGCACGATCGAGTCGAGCGACAGCACAACGTCGGAACCGGTCGTGGGTTCGGTTGGCGCCGTGGCAGATTCGGCCGAGGACCCAGGGGCGCCGTTGGTACGTCCCAGTAGTTCCAGGATTTCGTCGTAGCGCGGCGAGTTCATGAAGTCGTCGACCGAGACATGGATGGCCGACGGGGTCTTCTGTCGGGCGCGCTCGGTGAGATCACGGTGGGTGACGGCCAACCCGTAGGTGTCGGTCAGGTTGGAGATGGCCTGGTTGACGACCGTCACGCCGGTGAAGCCGGCGTCGCGAATCTTCTTGCGCAGCACCGAGGCTCCCATCGCGGACGATCCCATGCCGGCATCACACGCGAACACGATATTGGTGATGGGAGCCGACGCGGAGCTGCCGACCAGTGCCGAGGCCACGCTGGAGCGCTTGCCCTTCAGTGCCTCCATCTCGGCGGTGGCGGCAGCCAGGTCGGGCTCGTCGGTGGCGCGGTCGGTCTTGAGTAGCACGGAGGCAACCGCGAACGAGACTGCGGCCGCCCCCAGCACCGACAGCGTGACGCCGAGGTAGCTGCCGGACGCGGTCTGGGCGTAGACGGCGATGATCGACCCGGGCGCGGCGGGCGCGCGCAGGCCGGAGCCGAACAGCACGTTGATGAAGACGCCCGTCATCCCGCCCAGGATGGTGGCGGCGATCAGCTTCGGCTTCATCAGCACGTACGGGAAGTAGATCTCGTGGATGCCGCCGAGGAACTGGATGATGGCGGCGCCCGGTGCGGATGCCTTGGCGGCGCCGCGGCCGAACACCATGAACGCCAACAGGATTCCCAGACCGGGGCCCGGATTGGCTTCCAATAGGAACAGCACGGATTTGCCGGTGGCGAGCGCCTGCGTGGTACCCAGGGGAGTGAGCACGCCATGGTTGATGGCGTTGTTGAGGAAGAGCACCTTGGCGGGCTCGATGAAGATCGAGGTCAGCGGCAGCAGGTCGTGGCCGACGAGGAAGTCGACGCCGTGGCCGGCGCCGCGGGTGAACGCCGATACCACCGGGCCGACACCGAAGAATCCGATGACGGCCAGCACCAGGCCGGCGATGCCGGCCGAGAAGTTGTTCACCAGCATCTCGAAGCCGGGGCGGATCTTGCCGTCCCACAAGGCATCCAGCTTCTTGATGACCCAGCCGCCCAAGGGCCCCATGATCATTGCGCCCATGAACATCGGAACATCGGACCCGGCAACCACGCCCATGGTGGTGATGGCACCGACGACGGCTCCGCGGGTTCCGTACACCATTCGCCCGCCGGTGGATCCGATGAGGATCGGCAGCAGGTAGGTGATCATCGGCCCGACGATGCCGCCCTTTTCGTAGGCGCCCCAGCCGCCGATGTGGGCCACCCAGCCGTCCGGGTTCTGCAGCGAGTGAAAGAGGCCGGGTAGCCAGCCGGTCTTGATGAACAGTGCGGTGATCAGGCCCCAGGCGATGAAGGCGCCGATGTTCGGCATGACCATGTTCGACAGTGCGGTGCCGAGCTGCTGAACCCGCACGCGCAGACTGGCGCGCTGCGGTGTTTCCGTAGTTGCGTTCACTGTGCTGGACCTCCACCTTGACCGGCCGCGAAGGTGATGCCCGTCACATCACCGTGTGGTTATGAGTAAAGCCCACAAATGGGCAGGATGGCAAGCAAATGGGCAAAAATGGGCAGAGAAAAGTTTGGATTTATGCCCGAATTGCCGTTAGAGTGGGCGCAGAGTGAACCACGACACACTTGCCGGCGAGGCCGGAGAACCGGAAGGAACGCCATGAAAGCGCTGCGCTACTACGCACCCGAGGACGTCCGGCTCGAAGATGTGCCCGAGCCGGTATGCGGACCCGACGAGATCAAGATCCGGGTACGCAACTGTTCGACCTGCGGCACGGACGTCAAGATCCTGCACAACGGGCACCAGAACCTGACCCCGCCGCGGACCATCGGGCACGAGATCGCCGGCGACATCGTCGAGGTGGGCGCCGACGTGAACGCCACCTACGGCACCGAGTGGGCCGAGGGCGACCGGGTTCAGGTGATCGCCGCGGTCCCGTGCGGGGAGTGCCACGAGTGCCGCAAGGGCTGGATGGCGGTATGCCAGAACCAGACTTCGATGGGCTACCAGTACGACGGCGGATTCGCCGAGTACATGATCGTGCCGCGCCGGGTACTCAAAGTCGATGGGCTGAACCGGATTCCGGACAACGTCGGCTACGACGAGGCGTCGGCCGCGGAACCCTTCGCGTGCGCCATCAATGCCCAGGATCTGCTCGGCATCGAGCCGGGTGACACCGTCGTCGTGTTCGGTGCCGGTCCCATCGGGTGCATGCACATCCGCATCGCCCGTGGTGTGCACGACTGCGGGCCGGTGTACCTCGTGGACGTCAACGACGCCCGCCTGGCGATGTCCGCCGATGCCGTCCACCCCGATGCGGTGATCAACGCGGCGGAGGTCGACGTCGTCGAGAAGGTCATGGAACTGACCGGAGGCCGCGGCGCCGATGTGGTGATCACCGCGACCGCCGCCAACATCACGCAGGAGCAGGCCATCGCGATGGCCGCGCGCAACGGCCGCATCTCGTTCTTCGGCGGCCTGCCCAAGACCAATCCGACGATCACCTGCGATTCCAACGTGGTGCACTACCGCCAGCTGCACATCCACGGCGCCAACGGATCTGCGCCCGAGCACAATAAGCGGGCGCTGCACTACATCTCAACCGGTCAGGTTCCGGTGAAGGACTTGATCACCCGGCACATCGCCCTCGACGAGGTTCTCGATGCGTTCTCGATCGTCCAGAACGGCGAGGCCATCAAGGTGACGGTGGAGCCCAGCGCGGTTCTCGTCTGAGTCTCAGCCGCCGACGGCGGCGATGTAGCCGCCGATCGCCAGCACACACAGGACGGCACACAACCCCAGCGTGCCGACGGCAAAAGGCCAGGCGCGCAGGCGCTTCACCAGTCGGATGACTGTGACGACCGTGCCGGCCAATGCCACCACCATGGCGGCGATGAAACCCGCTGCCATGACGTTGATCCCGGCGTCGATGTGACAGGTCGCCGGCGGACAGTAGTCGGTGAACGCCAACGCGAACACCGCGAAGAACGCGGCCACGCCGCCGCCGACGTAGGTGAGCACCAGCGCGCTGATCGAGGCGGCGAGGTCGCCGCTCGAGAGCGGGGGCTTGGCCGGTGGCAGCGGCGAATAGCCGTAGGTCATGGCGGGATGTTATCCGCGCCGAACATGAGCGGGTGTGCGAAAAATCCACAGAAGTTCGCACACCCGCTCATGCTCGGCACCCGAATTTGACGCACATGCCAACCCCCGCGGGGCGGATGTGCGTAACCTTCGAGCTATGCGGCACTACTACACCGCCGAGCAGATCCGCGCGGCCGAGGCGCCGCTGTTGGCTTCGCTGCCCGATGGCGTGCTCATGCGCCGGGCGGCATACGGGTTGGCGACGGCGATCGCCACCGAACTCAAGGCCCGCACCGGCGGCGTGAGCGGGCGCAGCGTCTGTGCGGTGGCGGGCTCCGGCGACAACGGCGGCGACGCGCTCTGGGCGGCGACGTTCCTGCGCCGCCGCGGTGCGGCCGCAACAGCGGTGCTCCTGAACCCGGACCGCACCCACCCGAAGGCGCTGGCCGCATTCCGAAAAGCCGGCGGCAGAGTAGTTGAAAGCATTCCGCCGTCAACCGATTTGGTGATCGACGGCGTTGTCGGCATCGGCGCCACCGGGCCGCTACGGCCCAATGCCGCGACGGTCTTCGCGGCCAACACCGCGCCCGTCGTCGCCGTCGACCTCCCCAGCGGCATCGACGTCCAGACCGGCGCCACCGACGGCGCCCATGTGCACGCCGCGCTGACCGTCACCTTCGGCGGGCTCAAACCCGTGCACGGACTGGCGGACTGCGGCCGCGTCGAACTGATCGACATCGGACTCGACCTGCCCGAACCGGCATTCCTCGGATTCGAAGCGCACGACGTCCGCGCCCGCTGGCCGGTGCCGCACCCGTCGGACGACAAGTACAGCCAAGGCGTCACGGGTGTGCTTGCCGGGTCGGCGACGTATCCGGGCGCAGCGATCCTGAGCAGCGGCGCCGCCGTCGCCGCGACCTCGGGCATGGTCCGTTACGCCGGCTCCGCGCACGCCGAAGTGGTGTCGCACTGGCCGGAAGTCGTTGCGGCGGCGGATATGACGGCTGCGGGACGGGTCCAGGCGTGGGTGGTCGGCCCCGGGCTCGGTACCGACACCGCCGGCGACGACGCGCTGCGGTTCGCGCTGGACACCGACCTGCCCGTGATCGTCGACGCCGATGCGCTGACCTTGTTGGCCGCCGACCTCGACCTCGTGGCGGACCGGGCGGCGCCGACGGTGCTGACGCCCCATGCCGGTGAATTCGCCCGGCTCGCAGGACATCCGCCCGGACCCGACCGGGTGACCGCTACCCGCGAACTGGCCGAACGTCTGGGCGCCACCGTCCTGTTGAAGGGCAACGTCACCATCATCGCCGAATCGGACGGCGCCACCTATCTCAATCCCGCCGGCCAATCCTGGGCTGCCACAGCCGGATCCGGCGACGTCCTGTCCGGCATCATCGGTGCGCTGCTGGCGTCGGGCATCGCACCGGGTGAGGCCGCCGCGATGGCGGCCTTCGTGCATGCCCGTGCGGCGGGCCTGTCCGCAGCCGACCCCGGTCCCAACCCCGCGCCCACATCGGCGCACCGCATCCTGGCCCATGTCCGGGCCGCCGTCGCATCGCTCTAACCAAGGGGGAATCAGTATGTCGCGCAAGCATGTTCATGGACCGATCATGAGTCCTGCGTACACCGGTCGGTTGTCCACCGCGCCGGTCCCATCGTTGCGTCTGCCCGACGACCCGCTGGACCCGCAGGCCGCGTACCGCTTCATCCACGACGAGCTGATGCTCGACGGCAGTTCCCGACTGAACCTCGCGACGTTCGTCACCACGTGGATGGACCCCGAGGCCGAGAAGCTGATGGCCGAGACGTTCGACAAGAACATGATCGACAAGGACGAATACCCGGCGACCGCGGCCATCGAGTCCCGCTGCGTGTCCATGGTCGCCGACCTCTTCCACGCCGAAGACCTGCGCGACGACGACCCGTCGTCGGCCTGCGGGGTCTCGACCATCGGTTCCAGCGAGGCTGTCATGCTGGCCGGCCTGGCGCTCAAGTGGCGGTGGCGCGAGAAGGTGGGCGACTGGAAGGGGCGCACCCCCAACCTGGTGATGGGCTCCAACGTCCAGGTGGTTTGGGAAAAGTTCTGCCGTTACTTCGACGTCGAGCCGCGGTACCTGCCGATGGCCGAGGACCGCTACGTCATCACCCCGGAGCAGGTGCTCGCCAATGTCGACGAGGACACCATCGGCGTGGTGGGCATCCTGGGCACCACCTTCACCGGTGAGCTGGAACCCATCGCCGAGATCTGCGCGGCGCTCGATCAGCTCGCGCAGGAGAAGGGCCTGGACATCCCAGTCCACGTCGACGCCGCCAGCGGTGGTTTCGTGGTGCCGTTCCTGCACCCAGACCTGCATTGGGATTTCCGGCTGCCGCGCGTGGTCTCGATCAACGTCAGCGGCCACAAGTACGGGCTGACGTACCCGGGCATCGGTTTCGTGGTCTGGCGCAGCAAGGAACACCTGCCCGAGGACCTCGTCTTCCGGGTCAACTACCTGGGCGGCGACATGCCGACCTTCACCCTGAATTTCTCGCGGCCCGGCAATCAGGTGGTCGGCCAGTACTACAACTTCCTGCGCCTCGGACGGGCCGGCTACACGCAGATCATGCGCTGCCTGTCGGACACCGCCCGCTGGATCGGTGACGAGCTGCGGGGCAGCGAACACTTCGAGGTCATCACCGACGGCTCGGCCATCCCGGTGATCGCCTGCCGGCTCAAGGGCAAGCGGCCCTACACCGAATTCGACGTGTCACACGCGCTGCGTGCCTACGGCTGGCAGGTGCCGGCGTACACCATGCCCGAGGGTGCGACGGACATCGCAGTGCTGCGTGTGGTGGTGCGTGAGGGCTTCTCGGCGGACCTGGCCCGTGCCCTGCGCGACGACCTGACCACCGTGCTGAACAGCCTCGACGAACTCAAACCGAAGGGCCAGTTCGACGACGTGCAGCCGTTCGCCCACTAGGGGACGAACCTGAGCTTGTGTTCCAGATCTCCGGAAAATGTGGTGCACAAGCTCAGGCTCGACGCGGACCAGCGGGCGTCTGGGAGAATCGGAGGCGATATGAGTTCGCCCGACCCTCAACCTGCTGCCCAGGCCGTCATCGACCTGGGCGCAATTGCGCATAACGTGCGGCTTCTGCGGGAACACGCAGGCAGCGCCGCGGTGATGGCGGTGGTCAAGGCCGACGGTTACGGGCACGGTGCGCCACAGGTGGCGCGTGCCGCCCTGGCGGCCGGGGCCGCCGAGCTGGGCGTCACCAACATCACCGAGGCGCTGGCACTGCGGGAGGCCGGCATCACCGCGCCCGTGCTGTCCTGGCTGAACCTGCCCGGTACCGACTTCGCTCCCGCGCTGGCCGCCGATGTGCAGGTGGCGGTGGCGTCGGTACGGCAGTTCGACGACGTGCTCGACGGCGTGCGCCGCAGCGGTGTGCCGGCGACGCTCACCGTCAAGGTCGACACCGGCCTCAGCCGCAACGGCGTCAGCCCCGCCGAATACCCGGCCCTGCTCGACGCCATCGCCCGGGCCGCGGCAGACGGCGCGGTGCACCCCCGCGGCATCATGAGTCACCTCGCATGCGGCGACGACCCGCAGCACCCGATGAACGACACCCAGGCCGAGCGCCTCACCGCCGCGCGGAAACAGGCCGCGGCGGCCGGCGTGCACTTCGAAGTGGCGCATCTGGCCAACTCGCCCGCGACCCTGACGCGGCCCGATCTGCATTTCGATGTGGTGCGGCCGGGTATCGCGGTCTACGGGCAGACGCCGATCCCCGCGCTCGGTGATTTCGGCCTGCGGCCCGTCATGACGCTGAAATGCCCTGTCACCGCGGTGCGTTCGATCAAAGCCGGCGACGGCGTGTCCTACGGGCACACCTGGATCGCCGACCGCGACACCACCGTCGGGTTGATCCCGCTCGGCTACGCCGACGGGGTTTTCCGCAGCCTGAGCGGGCGCATCGACGTCAGCATCAACGGCGCCCGCTACCGCAACATCGGCCGAATCTGTATGGACCAGTTCGTCGTTGACCTCGGACCCGACGGTGCCGGTGTCGAGGTGGGCGACGAGGCGGTGCTGTTCGGATCGGGTGCCTCCGGCGAGCCGACGGCGCAGGACTGGGCCGAACTGCTCGGCACCATCAACTACGAGGTCGTCACCAGCCCGCGGGGCCGGATCGCCCGGACCTATCGCGAGTCGACGGGCTGACGTCCATGAGCGACAACAGGAATGCCCGGTGGCTGGCGGGCATGGCCGGGCTCACGGCCGTGGGTTCGGTCGCCGGGATCAGCGTCGCCCGCTCGCTGCGCCGCCGTGGCGGTGAAGATCCTTACGCGGGTGAGGATTTCACCACGCTCGACGCCGACCGTGGGTACGTGGTGACGGCCACCGACGGCGTGCCGCTGGCGGTGCGTGAGGTCGGCCCGAAAGACGCCCGGTTGACGGTGCTCTTCGCGCACGGTTTCTGTAACAGCATGGGCTCCTTCCACTTTCAGCGGGCCCGGCTGGCCGAGCGGTGGGGCGACCAGGTCCGCATGGTGTTCTACGACCAGCGCGGTCACGGCAGGTCCTCGGCGGGCCCGACCGACTCGTACACCGTCCCGCAACTGGGGCAGGACCTCGAATCGGTGATGCGGGTGATGGCGCCGCGCGGGCCCGTGGTGCTGGTCGGTCACTCGATGGGCGGCATGACGGTGCTGTCCCACGCCCGGCAGTTTCCGCACAACTACCCGGCGCGCGTGTGCGGCGTCGCCATCCTCGCCTCTGCGGCACAAGGGGTTACCCGTTCGCCATTGGGTGAGGTGCTGCAGAACCCGGCGCTGGAGGCGGCGAAAGTCGCAGTGCGGTTCGCGCCCGGCGCGGTCAGTGCGGGCCGTGGCGCGGCGAAGGCCGTCATCGGCCCGGTGCTCAAGGCCGCGTCGTTCGGTGACGACGCGGTCAGCCCGTCGGTGGCGCGGTACGTCGAGAAGATGACGCACAATACGTCGATCCGCACGACCGTTGAATTCCTGCACGCACTCGAAACCCACGACGAGGCCGGGGCGCTGCCGGTCCTGCAGCACGTGCCCACGCTGATCGCCTGCGGCGACCACGATCTGCTCACCCCACTGGCCAAGTCCGAGGCGATGGCCCGGCAGCTGCCGAAGTCCGAGCTCGTCATTGTCGAAGGGGCGGGGCACATGGTGCACATGGAGCAACCCGAACTGATCAACGAGGCGCTGGAGCGCTTCGTCGAGCACGCCACGCCGTCACGGTTGGTGGCGCTCACCCGGCATCTGCGTGGAAAGGCCAAGCGCAATGGATGATTCGCACGGCACCGTGCACCTGCCGACCGAGGCCGACACCATGGCCCTCGGCGCCCGGTTCGGCGCCGAACTCAAGGTCGGCGACGTCGTGGTGCTCACGGGGCCGCTGGGCGCCGGGAAAACCATGCTGGCCAAGGGCATTGCGCAGGGTATGGATGTCGACGGCGCGGTGACGTCGCCGTCGTACGTGCTGGCGCGGGTGCATCCCGCCCGCCGTGCCGGACACCCCGCGATGGTGCACGTCGACATGTACCGGCTGCTCGATTCGGGCAGCACCGACCTGCTCGGAGAACTCGACTCGCTCGACCTCGACACCGACCTCGACGACGCCGTGGTGGTCGTCGAGTGGGGCGAGGGTCTGGCCGAGCGATTGTCGGCCAGCCATCTGGACATCCGGTTGGAGCGCGCCGACGACGACACCCGTACCGCTGTCTGGCATTGGAGCCGTGGATGATTCTCGCCATCGATACCGCCACCCCGGCCGTCACCGCCGGTGTGGCACGGCGTACCGCGGCCGGCGTCGAGGTGCTGGCCGAACGGATCACCCTCGATGCCCGCGCGCACGCCGAGCAGTTGACACCCAATGTGATTGCGGCCGTTGCCGATGCCGGTATCACGTTCGCCGACCTGGAAGCCGTGGTCGTCGGCTGCGGGCCGGGCCCGTTCACCGGGCTGCGGGTCGGCATGGCCACCGCGGCCGCGTACGGACAGGCGCTCGGCATCCCGGTGTACGGCGTGTGCAGCCTGGATGCGATCGCCCCGGCGACTCCCGGAGAACTGTTGGTGGTCACCGATGCCCGGCGCCGCGAGGTGTACTGGGCGCGGTACCGCGACGGCGTGCGGGTCGACGGACCGGCGGTGAGCGCCGCGGCCGACGTCGAGCCCGGGTCGGGTTCGGTGGCCGGCCCGGCCGCGCAGACCGCACTGTTCCCGTTGCCGTCGCTCGACGTCGAGTACCCCACCGTGACCGGCCTCGTGACCGCCGCCGACTGGGACCAGCCGCCCGCCGCGCTGGTGCCGCTGTACCTGCGCCGACCCGACGCGAAAACCCTTGCCGAGCGGGGACTCTCGTGACCATCGAGTACGGTCCCCTGACGGTCGGTGACGCCGACCGGTGCGGCGAGTTGGAGGCGATCCTGTTCCCGGGCGACGACCCGTGGCCGGCCGTCGCCTTCATCCGCGAGCTCGACTCGGAGCACAACCACTACGTCGCCGCACGCGACGGCAGGCTTCTGGTGGGGTATGCCGGCATCAGCCGGCTGGGCCGTAAACCGCCGTTCGAGTACGAGGTGCACACCATCGGCGTCGATCCGGCGTACCAGGGCCAGGGCATCGGCCGCGAACTGCTGGACCGGCTGTTGGCCATTGCCGACGGCGGCACCGTGTTCCTCGAGGTGCGCACCGACAACGAGCCGGCAATCGGCCTGTACGAGAGCGTCGGGTTCGTGAAAATGGGTGTGCGCAAGCGGTATTACCGGATCAGTGGCGCGGACGCGTACACCATGCGACGGGACGCGCAGGTGAGCAGCGTGTCAGGCGACGCGGACGTGAGGAGCGAGTCAGGCTCATGACAATCATCTTGGCAATCGAAAGTTCTTGTGACGAAACAGGTGTCGGCATCTGCGAATTGGGGGACGACGGCACCGTGACGCTCTTGGCCGACGAGGTCGCCTCCAGCGTCGACGAACACACGCGGTACGGCGGCGTGGTCCCCGAGATCGCCTCGCGTGCGCACCTGGAATCGCTGGGGCCCACCATGAATCGCGCCCTGGCGGCCGCCGGCATCGAGCGGCCCGACGTTGTCGCCGCGACCATCGGGCCCGGCCTGGCCGGTGCACTGTTGGTGGGTGTGGCTGCGGCCAAAGCATATTCGGCCGCGTGGGGTGTGCCGTTCTACGGCGTCAACCACCTGGGCGGGCATCTGGCCGCCGACGTCTACGACCACGGCCCGCTGCCCGAGAGCGTCGGGCTCCTGGTGTCGGGTGGTCATACGCACCTGCTGCATGTGCGATCCCTGGGTGTGCCGATCGAGGAACTCGGCAGCACCGTCGACGACGCGGCCGGCGAGGCGTACGACAAGGTGGCCCGGCTGCTCGGGCTCGGCTACCCCGGTGGCCGCGTGCTCGACGAGCTGGCCCGCCAGGGCGACCGGAATGCCATCGTGTTCCCGCGTGGCATGACCGGCCCGCGAGATGACCCGTACGCCTTCAGCTTCTCCGGCCTCAAGACCGCCGTCGCCCGCCACATGGAGAAGCACCCGGACGCGTCGCACGCCGACGTCGCCGCCGGTTTTCAGGAGGCCGTCGCGGACGTGTTGACCCGCAAGGCGGTTCGCGCGGCCACCGACCTGGGCGTGTCCACCCTGCTGATCGCCGGGGGTGTGGCCGCCAATTCACGGCTGCGCGAGCTGGCCGAAGAGCGTTGCGCCGAGGCCGGTTTGACGCTGCGGGTGCCGCGGCCGCGACTGTGCACCGACAATGGGGCCATGATCGCCTCGTTCGCCGCGCACCTGATCGCGGCGGGAGCCAAGCCGTCGCGTCTCGACGTGCCGAGCGACCCGGGGCTGCCGGTGGTGAAAGGCCAGATCGCGTGAGCCTCCAGGAATCCGCGGACAAACTGGAGATCACCGAGCTGCTGTACCGGTACGCCGAACTGATCGACGCCGGTGACTTCGACGGCGTCGGAAAACTGTTGGGGCACGGCAACTTCATGGGCGTCGCCGGCGCCGAGGCCATCGCGGCGCTGTTCGCCGAGACCACCCGCCGTTTCCCCGAGCACGGGAACACCCCGCGCACCCGGCATCTGGTGCTCAACCCGATCGTCGAACTCGACGGCGATACCGCTCATGCGCGGTCGACGTTCTGCGTGGTGCAGCAGACCGAAACGGTGCCGCTGCAACCCATCGTGGTGGGCCGGTACGCCGATACGTTCGCGCGCGACGACGCCGGTTGGTACTTCACCGAACGTGTCGCGGATGTTCAGATGGTCGGCAACGTATCCGACCACCTGAACATCGCGCTGTAGCCGTTACGCGTCGTTCGCGGCCGGGGAGAGCGGGATGAGGGGCAGTCGCAGCGCCCCCGGAGCGCCTTCCGGCACAACGGGTTTGATCGGCGCGACTGCGTCCACGCGGCGATAGGGCTGGCCCTGCTGGGGACGCAGGTCCTCCTCGCCCTTGTTGGGCCACATCGCCGCCGCACGTTCGGCCTGGGCCGTGATGGTCAGCGACGGGTTCACCCCGAGGTTCGCCGAAACCGCCGACCCGTCAACGACACTCAGCGTCGGGTAGCCGTAGACGCGGTGGTACGGATCGATGACAGCGTTCGAGGCATCCGAGCCGATGGCGCAACCGCCGAGGAAATGCGCGGTCATCGGAATGTTGAACAGCTCGCCCCAAGTACCGGCCGTCACACCGTCGATCTTCTGTGCAACCCGGCGGGTCGCGTCATTGCCGGCCGGGATCCACGTCGGGTTGGGCTGGCCGTGGCCCTGCTTGCTCGACAGGTGCCGGCCGCGCAGACCTCGCTTGGTGAACGTGGTGATCGAGTTGTCCAGGTTCTGCATCACCAGCGAAATCACCGTGCGCTCACTCCAATTGCCCACCGTCAGGACCCGCAGCAGCGCGCGCGGATGCTTTACGGCCAGGCCGAGCGCCTTCAGCCAGCGCGGCCACCGGCCGCCGCCGTCGGTCATCAGCGTCTGCAGCAGACCCATCGCGTTGGAGCCCTTGCCGTAGCGCACCGATTCGATGTGGGTGTCGCTGGTCGGATGGAACGACGACGTGATGGCGACGCCGCGGGTCAGGTCCAGCGCCGGATCGACCTTGTATTTCATTGCGCCGACGATGGATTCGGAGTTGGTGCGGGTGAGCACGCCGAGGCGGTCCGACAGCTGGGGCAGGGTGCCGCTGTCCTTCATCTTGTGCAGCAGGTTCTGCGTGCCCCAGGTACCGGCCGCCAGGACGACGTGCCGTGCCGTGAAGGTCCGACGGTTCTTGCGCAGGGTCCGGCCGGTGCGCACGGTGTCGATCTCCCAGATGCCGCTCGGGCTCTGTCGCACCGAATCGACCGTGGTCAGCGGATGCACTGTGGCGCCGGCATTCTCGGCCAGACCGAGGTAGTTCTTCAGCAGCGTGTTCTTGGCGCCGTAGCGGCAGCCCGTCATGCAGCTGCCGCATTCGATGCACCCGGTGCGGTCCGGTCCGACGCCGCCGAAGAACGGGTCGGGCACGGTCTTGCCGGGTTCACCGAAGAACACCCCGACCGGCGTCTGGACGAACGTGTCGCCCACACCCATGTCCTCGGCGACCGCTTTCATGATCTCGTCGGCCGGGGTCATGCTCGGGTTGATCACCACGCCCAGCATGCGCCTGGCCTGGTCGTAGAACGGCGAGAGCTCGTCGGACCAGTCGGTGATGTGGGCCCACTGCGGGTCGTTGAAGAACGTCGCGGGTGGCTTGTAGAGCGTGTTGGCGTAGTTGAGCGACCCGCCACCGACGCCCGCCCCGGCCAGGATGACGACGTCGCGCAGCATGTGGATGCGCTGAATGCCATAGCAGCCCAGCTTGGGAGCCCAGACGAATTTCCGGACGTCCCAACTGGTTTTGGGGAACTGGTCGTCGGTGAACCGGCGGCCGGCCTCCAGAACGCCGACGCGGTAGCCCTTCTCGGTCAGTCGCAGCGCGGTGACGCTGCCGCCGAATCCGGACCCGACGACGATCACGTCATAGTCGGTGTTGGACATGTGGCTCTCCTCAGTTGAAAAAGCTGGTTTCGTCGTCGACCATGTCCATGGCGATGCGCCGGGCCCGGATCGCGGCCCGGTCGGCCTTGACGTTGATGTCGCGCCGGCGGCCACCGGGTTCGTCGAGCCGCCGCTGGATCGTCTCCAGGATGGCCGCATCGCGAACGGCCCACTCGTGGAACATGATCCGCAGGTACTCGGTGACGGTGTCCTCGGCGCCGGCGTAGTTGCGTGCCATCTGCAGGAAGACGTGCGTCGAGCCCGGCGATTCGGGCGTGAACCCGTGAATCCGCAACAGCCCATAGGATTCGCCGTCGTCGATTTCGATGGCGTAGTGCTGCGTGTGCAGCGCGGGGGACACGAAGGTCCCCTCTTCGCGCCGGGTGGCCACCGACTCTTCGGGCAACCCGGTGATCGCCGACTCCCACGGCGCCAGCCGACTCGGGGGAGTGGACCGGGTGTAGGCCACCGAGCGTTCGGAGATCTCGACCTCGTTGAGCGGCGGCAGCTGCTGAATATCCGGCGGCACGACCTCGGGATGCGTGACGAACACATCGGTCAGGTCGAGGTAATGCTCATGCAGCAGAAGGTAATTCGCCTCGACGCGCAGCACCTCGGTGGTGCTGGTCCAGCCGGTACCGTCCAGGTACCACGGCACGCGTGGCGGTGGGCGCAGGGCGGCGGCGCGCGGTTCGCCGAGCCAGATCCAGACGAACGGCGCGGTCTCGACGACCGGGTACGCCGCCACCCGGGCACCGGGCGGCACGTTCTCCTGCGACGGCACGTCGGCCAGACAGCCGTCGGGCTCGTAGCTGAAGCCGTGATAGCCGCAGACCACACGGTCGCCGTCCCGCCGGCCCTCCGACAGGGGATAGGCGCGGTGCACGCAGCGGTCCTCCAGGGCGACCACTTCACCGGACGCGCGGCGGTACAGGACCACGTGCTTGTCCAGCAGACGCCGGGCCAGCAGTCCCGCGCCGACCTCAGCGCTGAGCGCTGCCACGTACCAGCAGTTCAACGGGTAGTTGGTTCTCATAGGTCGAGCACCAGCCTTTCGGACCGGGAGCGCGAGACGCAGATCATGATGCTTTTGTTCTCCGCCTTCTCCGAGTCGTTGAGCACGGAGTCGCGGTGATCGCCGATGCCGGCGATGATTTCGCATTCACAGGTGCCGCACACGCCTTCCATGCACGACCCCAGTACGTCCAGGCCCGCTTCTTCGGCGACGTCGTAGATCGTCTTGTCCGACGGCACGGTCAGGGTGATGCCGGAACGCTGGCATTCGATCTCGAACGTGTCGAGGGCGTCGGCCGGTTCCTCGATGGTCTTCGCCGAGAAGCGCTCGAGGTGCAGGCTGCCGTCGGGCCAGGCCTGGCAGCCCTTCTCGACCGCGTCGAGCAGGCCCTCGGGCCCACAGCAGTAGACCAACGTCTTGTCTTGCGGCGCCGCCAGCACCGCCGCCAGCTTGGTCCGGAACGCGTCGCCGTGCTCGTCGCGCGCGCAGATGGTCACGCGGTCGCCGAAGCGTTCCAGCGCGTCCAGGTACGCCATCGACGAGCGGGCGCTGCCACCGTAGATCAGCTGCCAGTCGGCGCCGGTGGCCTCGGCGGCCTCGATCATCGGGAGCATCGGCGTGATGCCGATACCGCCGGCGACGAACTGGTAGCGCGGCGAGTTCACGAGCGCGAAGTGGTTGCGCGGCCCGCGCACCCGGACCGTGGTGCCCTCGTGGAGCTTGTCGTGGACGTACTGCGAGCCACCACGGCTGTTCGGATCGAGCAGGATGCCCACCTGCCACTCGGTGCGGCTGGCGGTGCTGCCGCACAAGGAGTACTGCCGCGTCAGCGACGGCGACATGACCAGGTCGATGTGAGCGCCGGGGGCCCACTCGGGCAGGTCCGCGCCGGAGGGGTCGGCGAGGGTCAGCGTGACGACACCGTCCGCTGATTGTTCGCGCCGGCGGACCTCGAGGTCGACCTCGACTTCCCGGTATGCAGCGTTACTCACAGTGCCCTCTGTTCTTCGCCCGAGCGGCTCATCGCCGTGCGACGGACGGGGATCGACTTGTACTGGTTGAGGAACAGCGCCCGTACGCGGGTCGGGTCACCGTCCAGCGTGAGGTCGGGGAACCGGCGGACGGTCTCCTGAATCCACAGCTTCAGTTCGAGGCGCGCCAGGTTGGCGCCGAGGCAGAAGTGCTTGCCGCGGCCGCCGAAGGCCTGGTGCGTGTCCGCCAGCCCCTCGCGGGTGATGTCGAACTCGTGCGGGTTCTCGAAGACGGTCTCGTCCCGGTTGGACGCCAGGTACCACAGGAGCAGCCGGTCGCCTTCCTTGATCTGCTTGCCGTGCAGTTCGAAGTCGGTGGTCGCGGCCCGGCCCATGAAGGCGAAGGCGGGCGCGTAGCGCAGGCCCTCCTCGACGGTGGGTTCGAGCAGCTCCGGGTTCTCCTGCAGCAGGATCAGCTGATCCGGGTTCTGCATCAGGGCCAGCATCGTCGCGCTGTAGGTGGCGCGCGTCGAGTCGTTGCCGGCCGTCATGAGCAGAGTGAAGAACGTGGCCATCTCGAGTTCGGTGAGCTTCTCGCCGTCGATTTCGGCGTTCATCACCGCGGTGATCAGGTCGTCGCGCGGGTTGTCCCGGCGCTGGGCCATCTGCTCGCCCAGATACGTGATGATCTCGCCGACGATGGCGCCGGCGTCGTCCCACTGCGTACGGATCTCCGGATCCTCGAACGCGCTGAACACGTTGGTCCAGTAGACGAGGCGCTCGTCGTCCTCCGCGGGCGTGCCGAGCATCGAGCCGATCACGCGGGCCGGCACCGGCCGCGCGACGTCGCGGACCAGGTCGAAGCTCTCGCGGTCGGCCACGCTGTCGAGGACGTCGTTGATGATCTGCTTGATGGCCTCTTCGTGGGCCGCGACGCGTTCGGGCGTGAACGCCTTGATGACGAGGGCCTTGAGCCGGTCGTGCCGGGGCGGGTCCATCGAAATCAGCTGCAGCCGCTGGACATCCAGCTGCACACCGATGTCGTCGACGTTGAAGATGCCGCGCTTCTCGGACGAGAACGTGCGGTGGTCGCGGCTGACGGTGCGCACGTCGTCGAAGCGGGTGATGGACCAGAAGCCACCTTCGCCGGGGACGTTGCGCTGCGGGCTGTAGTGCACCGGGTCCTCGCGTTGCATTCGGGCGAACAGTTCGTACGGCGGACCGTCGTCCCACACCGCGGGGTCGGCAAGGTCGACGGCGGCGAGGTCCACTTCGGTTGCGGCGGCAGTGGTCACGGTGCCCTCCTGGTTGGTCTGATGTTTACGAAAGCTATTCACCGCGGCCGCCGCGATCGACGTCTCGGGACGACCAACTCTCGGAGCGTTTACGGAGCGTCGTTGTCGTGTGGCGACAAAGCCCGATTTGCAGCAACTTCGGCGCCGCGTGATCTACGGTCGTTTCATGCCGGAACGACGCGTCGACGAGAGTGCCGTCGTCGCGCGCGCAGCCGAGGTGATCGGCGGGCTCGACGGCAAGTTGGGTGACATCACGCAGTCGATCCAGAAGATCCTCCTCACCGAGATCGCCGAGCTCAGCGAGGATGCGCAACTGATGGAACTGCAGGCGCACACGGTCGCGGCCAACGTCGAGACCGTCTTCGCCTCGATCCGCCACCGGATCCCGATCGAGGACGTCGTCCCGCCGACGGAGTCGCTCGAACACGCCAGGCGGATGGCGCAGCGCGGCGTTCCCGCAAATGCGGTGGTACGCGCCTACCGGCTGGGCCACCAGGAAGTGATGAACTTCGTGCTCGACGAGATCGCGGACTCGGACATGGATCCGCGGTGGGGCCTCGAAGTTTTCAAGTACTTCCAGACCGTCGCGTTCGGCTACATCGACTGGATTTCGCAGCAGGTCCTCACCACCTACCAGCAGGAGTACGACCGCTGGGTGGAGAACCGAAACAGTATGCGGGCGCAGCGGGTTCGCGCCATTCTGACCACGGCCGGCGGTGACGTCGACGAGCTCACCGAGGAAATCCGCTACCCGCTGCAGCGCGTGCACCTCGCGCTGGCGCTGTGGTACCCCGATGACAACGGCGGCGACGAGCTCGTCCGCATGGAGCGTTTCGCCAACCATCTCGCCTCGTCGCTGGGCACCCACGAGCCGCCGCTGTTCTTGTCGGTCGACCATCTCACCGCGTGGGTCTGGCTGCCGCTGTCCGCGCACAGCGCCGAGGGTGCGTCGGATCGGATCCGGGAATTCGCCGCGACACAACAAGATTCGCCGTGGATCGCGCTCGGTAATCCGTTGCCCGGCATCGAAGGGTTCCGGCGTTCGCATGAACAGGCGGTGGCCGCCCGCGCGGTGGCGGTCGTGTCCGGTTCGGTCGAACGGCGTATCACCGCGGCGAGCGACCCAGGGCTGCCTGTCGCGACGCTGCTGGGCGACAACGTCGGAGCGGTCGGTGCGTGGGTGGCCGAAATCCTGGGCCCGCTGGCGAGCGACACCGAGAACGACGAACGGCTCCGCGAGACGTTGCGGGTGTTCCTGCGGACCGGCTCGAGTTTCAAAGCGGCCGCCGACGAAATGCATCTGCATTCGAATTCGATCAAGTACCGGGTGAACCGCGCGATCAGTCGCCGGGGCACGCCGATCGTCGACGACCGCATCGAGGTCGAGGTCGCATTGCTGCTGTGCCACTGGTTCGGTCAGGCCGTTCTGAACTGACAATTCGTCGCGGCGGGCCATTTGTGGACCGTCGACAACGCGTGCCCTGGGTGTGGTACGAACTTTGGCTGTTTGCGACGTAGTTCGCTTGCGCTGCCGTCAGTAGTTTTTGGATCACTGCGAAACGCATATCAGCGAGCCGGTCCTTTGGATAATTACTCGCACGGTCCGACGGAGGCGAATCATGGGCGACGATCCAAAATCCGACAAAGCGCGTGGCGCGTCGCCTTCCGACGATCGCGGTCAAGATCAAAATCAGAGCAGTAATCCCTTGGGCGCCTTGGTCGATCCGCTCACCAAGCTGGGTATCGACACCGCGCGCGACATCGCGGCCGCCGTGCAATCGACCCGGGCCGCCGCCGGGGATCTGCTGAAGGTCGTCAATATTCTGAGTCGGCTTCCCGGGCGCGAGACGCAGCCGGCGCCGGCAGCGATCCCGTCGTCGCCGGAACCGGCCGATGACAGCGATATTGACGACGATGACGAAAATGCCGCTGCCGCAACCGCTGTGCTGCCCGTCGTGGCACCGGACGAATTGCCGGTCGAAAACCCGGGACTCTTCGGCGGCTTGAAGCGCGCCGCGGAGTCGGCGCTGAATCCTGCCGCTGTCCTCGGCGTTGCCGTCACACCGGTGCGCCGCGTGATGAGCTCTGGCGACACTGCCAAGAAGAAGTCCGAACATCGCGACGGGGACAAGAAGGCCGCGAAGCACGACAGCGACGCCGAGCTACGCCATTGGGGCGACGAGCTGATTGCCAAGTCGCAGAAGCCGACACGTAAACAGGCGCACCGTCATCCGGCATTCGGCCAGATCCTCAGTGAGCTGGCACCGGACGAGGTTCGGATGCTGCGCTTCCTGGCCGTCGCGGGCACCCAGCCGTCCATCGACATCCGGACGAAGACGATGTTCCAGGTCGGCTCGGAGCGGCTCGTCAGCGGCGTGAACATGATCGCGGACATGGCCGGGTGCCGGTGGCCGGAGGCCGACCAACGTTATCTCGCGAACCTCAATCGTCTTGGCCTGGTGCGCTTTTCGTCCGAGCCGGTGGCGGACTACCGGCGCTACGCGCTGCTCGAGGTGCAACCACGCGCGCTCGAGGTGACCGAGGCGATACCCAAGACCATCAGCGTGTACCGCAGCATCTATCTGTCGGAGTTCGGCCAACAGTTCTGCGAGGTCTGCATCGACACCGACGGCTACAACGCCGGGGGATGGGCCACTGATGAGCGCGGCGACAAGATCATCGGGAAAGGCCCACCTGATCCCGCCGCGCACAAACCCAAGCACTGATCCGACCCCCCCGACAAGCCCAGGGATATTTCATGACAACGCTCGCCGCCGGGCCCTTTCTTGATTGGGAGGAGCTCACCGGACAATCGAAATTCGTCGTCGACATCATCAGCGTGCCGATCTTCAGCGCGATCGCCGGCTTGATCACCAACTGGACCGGCGTCATCATGTTGTTCGCGCCCGTCCGGTTCACCGGCTTCTATGTGCCGGGCCTGAAACGGATATTTCCCTTTCTGCCCCGCAAGGTCCAGATTCTGCCCACCTTCGCGCCCAACGGAATTCTGGGTTTCCAGGGATTCATTCCGTGTCGTGCCGAGAAGATGGCCAGCCTCATCGTCGACACGTCCATAGCCCGGATCGGCAAGATCTCGGACTTCTACGAACAACTCAATCCAGACAAACTCGCGAAAGCCATTGCGGTGGCGGCCAGGCCGGATATCGGCCGGCTGACCACCGAGATCATCGAGGCCCGGCATCCGCAGATGTGGCGGTCGCTGCCCCAGCCGTTGAAGGACGAGGTGCTGCAGACCGTCGACGCCGAGTTGCCGACCATCTCCAAGCGGGCCTTCGCCAAGATCGGTGAGAACATCGACCAGCTGCTCAACGTCAAGCTGATGACCGTCAACTTCCTGCGCCGCAACCCGGAAGTGTTGCGGGACATCATCAAAGGCATGGCGGTGCCCGAACTGCGCTTCATGGTGCGCATCGGCGCGCTGGGCTTCCCGTTCGGTGTGCTGCTCGCGCTGTGGCTGTCGCTGATCTACTACTCCAGCGATGAAGCGCGCGAACACGCCGCGGCCCATGGCGGTTTCGCGATCCACCTGCCGGGGTTCCTCGACTCGATCCTGCACTTCCTGCCGACCTGGCTGTGGGTGCTCGGCGGCGCCGCCGTGATCGGCATCGTCGTCAACATCATCGCGATCAAGGTGGTGTTCGAGCCCGGCGAGCCGCAGCCCCGTTACAAATACCTCTGGAAGCAAGGGCTTTTCGCGAAGCGGCAGCACCAGGCCGCCCACGAACTCGCGACGATGCTGTCGCTACAGGTCCTGACCGTCAAGAACTTCGCGCACGAACTGCTCAACGGCGCCAGCGCGGACAAGACCCGGGCGCTGATCCAGTCCGCGGTCGGTGAAGAGGCCGAGCGCATCCTGGGCCCGTACCTGGTCGTCGCGCGCAACTCGTTCGGCGTCGTGGATGTCGAAGGCCTGCAACGCGGCGCCGGCGACAAGCTGGTCGACTTCGCGCCGAGCGTCCTCTACGACCCCGGGTTCAACAAGACGCAGGCCAAGAAGATCGAGACGTTCGCGACCGAGAAGTTCCGGGCGCTGCCGCCCGACAAGTTCGGCGAGATGCTGTACTCGGCCATCGAGCAGGACGCCTGGCTGCTGTACGCCCACGGTGGGCTCCTGGGCATCCTCGTCGGCGCCGTCCACATCCTCGTCTTCGGTGCCTGACACCCCGA
>NZ_JAYXBQ010000069.1:0-146628 GCF_039668335.1 Mycobacterium sp. SM3041
GTGACCCCGGTTGGCGACCAAGGTGCCGACATCGCACGGACCACCGTCCTGGCCGCCGGGCTTCCCGACACGGTGGGTGGCGTGCAGCTCAACCGCTTCTGCTCATCGGGTCTCGAGGCGGTCAACATGGCCGCCGCGCGGGTGCGGGCGGGTTTTGATGAACTGGTTATCGCCGGCGGCGTCGAGTCGATGTCGCGGGTTCCCATGGGCTCCGACGGTGGAGCCATGTTCGCCGACCCATGGACCGCGTATCAAAACTACATTGTTCCGCAAGGTATTTCGGCTGACCTGATTGCCACGATGGAAGGCTTCACACGGACCGATGTCGATGCCTATGCCGTACGCTCGCAGGAGCTCGCGGCTGCGGCGTGGTCCGGCGGCTACTTTACGAAGTCGGTTGTGCCCGTGCAGGATCTGAACGGCTTGACCGTGCTTGATCACGACGAACACATGCGTCCGGGGACCACGCTCGAGGACCTCGCCAAGCTGACCCCATCGTTCGCCGCGATGGGTGAACTGGGCGGATTCGATGCGGTCGCGCTGCAGCGCTATCACTTTGTTGAGAAGATCGACCACCTCCATCACGGCGGCAACAGCTCCGGCATCGTCGACGGTGCCGCGCTGGTTTTGGTCGGGTCAAAGGAAGCGGGCCAAGCTTCGGGGCTCACCCCACGCGCCCGCGTGCTCGCTGCGTCGATCACCGGCGCAGATCCGACCATCATGCTGACCGGGCCCACCCCCGCTGCACATAAGGCGCTGACGCAGGCCGGCCTGACGGTCGACGACATCGACCTCTTCGAAATCAACGAGGCCTTCGCTTCGGTGGTGCTCAAGTTCCAGAAGGACCTGAACATCCCGGACGAGAAGCTGAACGTCAACGGTGGCGCCATCGCGATGGGCCACCCGCTGGGCGCCACCGGCGCCATGATCACCGGAACCATGGTCGACGAGCTCGAGCGCCGCGGCGCCAAGCGTGCCCTCATCACGCTGTGTATCGGCGGCGGCATGGGCGTGGCCACCATCATCGAACGAGTTTGAAAGGAAAACCGATGACAGACAACATGATTGCGTGGGACAAAGATGCCGACGGCATCGTCACGCTGACCATGGACGACCCAAACCAGGGCGCCAATACCATGAACGAACTGTACTTCAGTTCGATGACCGCCACGGTGGCCCGACTAGAGGCCGAACGCGACGACATCGCCGGCGTCGTGCTCACCTCGGCGAAAAAGACCTTTTTTGCCGGCGGTGACCTCAAGAACATGATGAAAACCGGGCCCGCCGATGCCCAAGCGATCATGGACCAGCTCACCTCAGCGAAGGCGGCACTGCGTCGGCTGGAAACCCTCGGCAAACCGGTGGTCGCCGCCATCAACGGGTCAGCGCTCGGCGGTGGGCTCGAACTCGCCTTGGCGTGTCATCACCGCATCGCCGCTGATATCAAGGGCGTTCAGATCGGCCTGCCCGAAGTCACCCTTGGGTTGCTACCCGCCGGCGGCGGCATCACTCGCACGGTGCGCATGCTCGGCATACAAAACGCGCTGACTCAGGTACTGCTACAGGGCACCAAGTACTCCCCTGCCGCGGCGCAATCAGTCGGGCTGGTCAGCGCAATCGTGAACTCGGTCGACGAACTCGTTCCGGCTGCGAAGGCGTGGATCAAAGCCAACCCCGAGAGCTCGGTCCAGCCGTGGGACGTGAAAGGGTACAAGCTGCCCGGCGGTTCGCCCGCCGACCCGGCATTCGCCAGCAATCTGACCGCATTCTCAGCCAATCTGCGCAAACAGCTCAAGGGCGCGAACATGCCTGCGCCCCAGGCGATCCTGGCGGCCGCGGTTGAAGGTTCACAGGTCGACTTCGACAATGCGTCGCTCATCGAGTCGCGGTATTTCGTGCATCTGCTGACTGGTCCCGTTGCCAAGAACATGATCCAGGCCTTCTTCTTCGACCTGCAATCGATCAACAATGGTGGGTCGCGGCCCGACGGAATCGACAAGCGCGATATCAAGAAGATCGGCGTTCTCGGCGCCGGGATGATGGGTGCTGGTATCGCCTACGTCTCAGCCAAAGCCGGGTATGAAGTCGTGCTCAAGGACGTTACGGTCGAAGCCGCGCAGAGGGGCAAGGACTACTCGGCGAAGCGTGAGGCGCAGCTGATCGGCCGGGGCACGACCACCGAAAGCAAATCGCAAGTGGTGCTGGACCGTATCACGCCGACTGCCGACGTGAACGACTTCAACGGCGTCGATTTCGTGATCGAAGCCGTCTTCGAGAACACCGAGCTCAAGCACAAGGTGTTCGCCGAAATTGAAGACATCGTCGCTCCAGACGCACTGTTGGGTTCCAACACGTCAACGCTGCCTATCACCGGTCTGGCCGCGGGAGTCAAGCGCCAAGAGGACTTCATTGGGATCCATTTCTTTTCTCCGGTCGACAAGATGCCGCTGGTCGAGATCATCAAGGGCGAGAAGACCTCCGACGAGGCTCTCGCGCGGGCATTCGACTATGTTCTGGCGATCCGCAAGACCCCGATTGTGGTCAACGACAGCCGCGGCTTTTTCACTTCTCGGGTGATCGGCACCTTCGGCAACGAAGCCATCGCCATGCTGCTCGAGGGTATCGATCCGCAAACCATCGAGCAGGCAGGCCTACAGGCCGGGTACCCCGCCGCACCACTGCAGCTGGCCGACGAACTGAATCTGAAGCTCATGCAAAAGGTAGCCCACGAATCCCTGGAAGCGGCCCGCAGCGGCGACACCACGATGGGCTCCGAACCGCACCCAGCATTACAGGTCGTTGACTACATGCTCGCGCAGGGACGCCCCGGGCGACTCGAACATGCCGGCTTCTACGAATACGACGAGCAGGGAACGCGCCTGGCGCTGTGGCCAGGGCTGCGGGAGCATTTCAGTACAACCGCCGACCCCCGTGCGCCACTGCAGGACCTGATCGACCGGCTACTGTTCATCGAAGCCATCGAAACGCAGAAGTGCTTTGACGAGGGCGTGCTGACGGCTAGCGCCGATGCAAATATCGGCTCAATCTTCGGTATCGGGTACCCCGCCTGGACCGGCGGGGTCCATCAGTTCATCGTCGGTTATCCCGGTGGTGGCCAGGCCGCGTTCGTCAAACGGGCAGACGAACTCGCCGCCGCGTACGGCAGGCGATTCGAAGTGCCGACCTCACTACGCGTGTAGCGAGTGGACAGCGGGATGGCCGTTGACCCGCGGGAGAGCGCAACGGCCGTCCTGCCTGCCTGCGAGTGCGAGCTATGTAGTTCGTTCGGCGGTCAGCGCGTGCTGCGGGCGTGGACTCCAGATATGGCATCGACAAAGGCATGTGCGACCAGTTCCGCGTAGTCAGGGCCTGACAACGCGATTTCGCCTCGGAGCCAGGCCATTGCGACGTCCGCCTGGCCGATCACGATCACCCGGATCGCGGTATCGATCCGGACACGCGTGTCTTCGTCGAGCTCGCCGAGAACGGCCCTCACATGGCCAGAGGCGAAATCGACACTTCGGCTGATGGCCGCCGCCCGGGCCGCCGCGAGCAGCGGGCTACTCGCGGCCTCGACATACAGACGGATCAGGCGCGGATCGTCCAAGAAGACACCGAGAAACTGGTCCATCGCCACGCAAGCGCGGGTGTGCAGGTCAAGTGGCACCCCTTCAGTTTCTGCCATCATGCGTTCGGCGATCTTGCGCATCATGTCATCGAACAACGCCAGCACTAGATCATCGCGGTTGGGAAACTGCTCGTAGAAGTAGCGCCGAACCAGCCCGGAGCGCTCACACACCGACCGCATCCGCAATCCGGCAACACCGACCGCAGCAATCTCGTCGAGGCCGGCGTCCAGAAGAATGGCGCGGCGCTGGGCGAGCCTGTCCTCTGCGCTGACGCCACGAAAAGGCCGGACTACCGTTGCCACGCGACGATGTTGACATGTTTTGTCGTCGAGTGCCATCAGCGCGCCCGGGCGCCTCCGTCCCTATCTGTGCTGCTGAAGGTCGAGGCAGGATGAGTTCTACCGTCCGAATTCATTGGTGAGCAATGTGATTGCCGACATCAGCAACCACGTCGCCGGCGATGTGGAGCGCCGTTGGGATGGCGCGCGGCATGCTGAGAAACCCGTGTGGCATCCCGTCATAGCGACGTACCGTAGTCTGCACTCCCGATTCAGCGAGCCGCGCCGCATACGCGAGCCCCTCGTCGAGCAGCGCGTCGCAACCGCCCAACACGATCAGCGCGGGCGCTAGACCTCGAAAGTCTGCCGCGCGCAGCGGCGATACGCGCGGGTCTCGTCGGGCGACCGGGTCAGGCACGTAGTGGTTGAAGAACCACTCCATGTCGCGACGGTCCAACAGAAAGCCGTCCCCGAACAGCCGGTAGGAGTCCGTGTCCAGATCGCAGTCCAATACCGGATACAGCAGGACCTGCAAGGCGATGTTGGGCGAACGGTGCAGTCGTGCACGCTGAGCCACGACAGCCGCCAGATTCCCGCCGGCGCTGTCGCCCGCAATGATCAGCGGTATCGACGGCGCAAGGGTCGAGGCAGCCCAGCACACCGCCGACCATGCATCCTCCACCCCCGCCGGATGTGGTGCCTCCGGTGCCAGCCGATACTCCACGTTCAGCACAGCGACTCGGGCGTCACGGGCGAGCAGCCGGCAGAACGGATCGGCCTCGTCGATACCGCCGAGCACCCAGCCTCCACCGTGCAGGTAGACCACCAACGCTCGTGCTTCGACAACATTGCCGTATAGGCGTGCCGGGATGCCACCCGTAGTCGTCGGGACGACGACGTCCTCGATACGGGTGAGGCCGATTGGTTCCATGCCGAATCTGCGCGAGAACGCCACTTGCAATGCCCGTGCCCGCTCTGGTGTCCCGCCAGTTATTCGCGGCGCGTTGCTGCGGCGGAGCTCACCGATGAATGCCGCCGCACCAGGATCGAGTACCGCGGTCACGCCGTCGCGCGCCTGCCGGTCACCAGCGGGACGAACAGCGTGCGCGCAAGTACCGCGGCCTGCTCGTCGTCCTGGAACGGCAGCGAAGTAGTCGGAGTCAGCACCAGCGAGTGGGCTACTCGAGCCAGCAACTCGGCGATCTGGTCCCGGTCCGCGATGAGCTCCGCATCGCCGGCCGCGCCCGCAATCCACATCTGCGCCATCGTGAGGATCGGTCCGGCATCGGTCGTGAGCATGGGCAGGATTGTGTCGCGATCAGTGGTCAACAGCCGCTGCAGGAGATCATGTTCACGGAGCGTTCGCGCAAAAACCACGCAGGCCGTCACCAAACGCTCGGCGTCGTCGTCGATCCCCGCGAGGGCGTTGTCGACGCGGGTCATCAACGCCGAAATTTCGCGACCGACCAGCGTGCGCAGCAACGCATCCCGATCTGCGAACCGCCGGTACAGCGTTCGCTCGGATACCCCCGCCGACGACGCGATATCGGCGAGCGAGGTCTTGCGTAACCCGAACTCCAACAAGCGGGCATGTGCCGCCTCAAGAATGCGCTCGCCGTAGGGGTCCAGCTCTTCGCCGGCTGACGCCAGGAGCCAGCCACTGGCGTCAGCCAGCGATGTCACGCGGTTATCCTCTCGTCTACAACAGCGTTGAACTGGTCGGCCGACGATGTCCCTTCCGCTTGCGCGAACAGACGGCTGAAGAGATCTTCCCAGATCCAGTTCGCGACGCGATCGGTTAACCGATTCGCTCCGGGCACATGCACCCGTACAGATTCCCACGCGGAAATCAGTGGACGCTGCATCGGGATCACCCGCTTGAACGGCGAGTCCGGCACACCCTCGGCATCGCACAACTCTTCGCCGAGAATCAGCCGCGCATACCCGTACGCGAAACTGTTGAACAGCTTCGTCCCTGTCTTGCCCAAACTCTCATGGTTGTTCAACGAGTCCAACACTTTGCGCGTCGACTCCGGGTCGATGCCAGACACCGAAGTCCGCAGGATCAGATAGACCAGGTGGCGTTGTTGCGCCCAGGTCACCGGCAACAGATCCACCGGTGTCCCCATACGGTAGGCAAACATCGCTCCGAGTTGCGCCATCGCCTCGAGTTCGCGATCGGTGAATCGGTAGCCGAGTCGCTGCGCCGCCAGCGCGACGAACGGGACGCCGAGCATCGAAGCGCCGAGCGTGTCGCCCAGTGAGATCGGCGCTCCATAGACAGCCTCGTCCCAGTCGCCCTTGCGGCTGAGCGAGATGCTCACCGCAGCGTGGACCAGACGCAGTCGACAGGCTGACTTCGTCGCCGGCCCGAAGCGCTCCAGGCCGCCCAGAGTCATCGCTTCTTTGGCGAAGACACCCGATTCCACCATCCGCTTGGTGGAGTCCACACTGACCCGCCCAGTCGCCATCGAGCGCGAGGCGTTCGGCATTGTTGCACCGAATACAAATCCGAACATGTACCACAGTCCGCCGATGCCGTTGATCGGATCGATGCGGCGAAACGGGATCATCCCGTCTTGTGCGAAATCCAAGTCGATGCCCGGCGGAATGTTGTCCACCGTCTCGAAGAACTCCACCACTTCGGGCACCGGGTCAGTCACCGATTCGATCCCGTGCTCCACGGCTTGCTCGAATTGCCGACGAGCCAGGCCCGACGTTCGCGCGTTCGCGCGCAGCACCGCATGCGCGGGCTCGTCGACCCGGGACACAGCACCCGCCCAGCGGTTCACATCACCGAACGGCCCGGACCCGGTCAGGAACTCCCGTCGCGCGTGCGGGAGCAGGTAGTCGATCATCGCCGATCCTGCCTCCGATGCCGCGCTCAGGCGCGCCGGCCACGGGCGCACACCTTCGGGTTGCACGGTCGTGTCTACCTCGATCGATTCAAGCGCCATTGCTTTCCTCCTCAATCAGTGCCTGTCAGTAAGACAGTACATTAGCCGACTTCTGCCTCAGAGTGAAGCGCACACACACTCCGGCGGCGAGCAAACTCGTCAACTATGCGCGGAAAACTCATGTAGCCGCCGTGACCGCCGAGCACTGGACGGCAGTCGCTCGGAACCTGGTCATGCCGCGGGCGGCCCCCGCTTGCAGCGGGTATCAATTCGTCAGTCCGACTTGTGGTCTCGCAGTACGCGATGCGGTGCGGCTGATTGCATGGATTTCGCGATGCCGTCAGTTCCGCGCGCGGTGGCGGCGCGCTTTGCGGGGACCTTTGCCCCAGTAGACGTCTGTGGGGTTGTGGATCGCCCACCCGCCCGCGTTGTAGCCGCTGGTGGTGAAGCACTCGGTGCAGAACTGCTCTCCGAAGACCGAGAGATAGATGCTGCGGTAGACCGCGATCGTGCGAGCCGCGTCGCTGGTGGCCGCCACGGCGTCGGGATGCGCATCCAGCAGGTAGTACCGCCGGAAGTCATCGACGGGTTCGGTGGAGAAGCGGATCAGGCCCAGGCGCTCGAGATTGCCGAGGTATTCGCGGCTGCGGGTTGGCCAGGAGCACCCGGCCATGTCTGCGATGAAGGAGATGCCTGCGGCCAGGCGTTCGGAGCCTACTCCGAAGGGTGTGTTGGTGCGGATATCGATGGATGGCTGCGGGCCGCCGACGGCGAGGAAGCGAAGAATCCGGGCTTCGTCGCTGGTGAGTTCGTCGAGGATGCGCTCGAACGACGGTTGTCGGGGTCGGGCGTGATCGTCTGAGCCCCAAGGCGTGTTGAGGAGTTGGTCCCCGCGGTCACGCAGAGTAGGTGTTCCACGCAGGGTAACCGCGGCGACCGTGCTGGATAGGGCGTCTGCCGAGGCGAGGTGCTCAGCGGCGCCCAAGGTCAGCTTGGCAGCGATCTCCGCGGCGTCGAACGTGGCTTTGGCGACAGTCTCGGCGGCACGCAACACAGACCCGGATGCCACACGGGCGGCGCTGACAGCGTCGACCGGGCTGGCGGCGATCTTGGCTGCGTCGCCGGCGGCGCGAACCAACCTGTCGCGTAACGATTCTGGCCGTAGCCGTCGGGATGATTGACCACCGGTCATGGTGTCACGCTCCGAACAGCGCGATGTGCGCTATTCCGACGAGGGCACCCAGAGCTGCGCCGTGTACGTAGAGCAGCCATGCATCCTGTTCGATCATGGCGTAGATGACGTCGACGAATTCTTTTGCCGGCAGTGCCCGCAGTTTCTGTGTTCCAAATTGGGCGATCCGCGCGCGTTGCTCGGTCATGAACGCTTCGTCTTTGCCCACGAGCGTGGTGGTGTAGTCGGCAGCAACTGCGGAGCTCGAATCGAGGACGGCCTGGAATTCTTTTGGCCCCACGGCGATTTGGATTGACTTCTTGAGGACGCCGAGAATCTGGTCGACTTCGTCGGCGACGAGGTGCTCTATGAATTTTGCGGTGCGATCGCCGCGAGGACCATGCAGCAGTTCGCGGGTGATGTTGTCGATCGTGAGAATGTCATTGGCCAGCATCTGGCCGAAGTCTTCCGCAGCGTCGTTCTGGCGTTTGGCCAGGCTGGCTTGGCGCCACGGGTAGCGATATCGCGGAGCCGGCTCGGCTGGTTCGAACGCCACTTTGATGGCGATGAGGTTGACTGTCATTCCGATCAGCATGGCGCCGACGATGATCACCAGTGCGCTGGGGATGTGGTTGAAAATCGGTACGGCCCGGTAGGAGTGCAGGATCAGAACCAGCAACAGCCCGAAAGGTAGTCCGAGCAAACCGATTCGGATCATGAGCCGGATCTCCGGTCCCGCCAGTTTCTTGGCGACGTCATTGAGGATGTCGAGGCGATCCGTGAGGACTCGTACTGCCAGCAGGCGCAGGTCCAGCAGTTGGTCGGCGTTGTCCCCGCCTTCTTCGACCGCGCGGGCGGCGATCCAGGGCATCCGCGCTTCGATACGCCCGATCAGCATGTCTCTGATCCCGGGCGACATTTGCGACCACAGCTCAGGGTGCTCGCTCTCCATCACCCGCGTGACGAGTGGTCGGAGATCAGCATTGACCAAGTCGACAAGGTGAGCGATCACGGACGCTTCGGCGAACTCGGCGACAAAGTCCTTGGGGGTGCCGATTTTCGACACGACGTTGTGAACCACCATCGCGGCCATTTTTTCCCCGCGCGCGGGGATGAAGCCCTGGTAGCCAATGATGCCGCCGGGAGCCCATAGCGGCAGAACTTGGATTCGGCGCGGCAGAAACGGAAACAGCGTCTTCACTCCCGGTAGATACACGCCGTGAAAGTTCACCGGGCTGAACAGCATGAAGATGCCCGACCAGTTGACCAGAACTCCGGCTGCAGCACTGAACAGCGGGATGGTGATCAGGTCAATCCATAAGGGCGACAACGCCAAAGAGCCAGAAAGCTGTATCAGACCGCCCGCCACGGTGATCGTCATGCTTCTCCTCGAGTCGCGGGCGAAATGACGGGCAGGCCGGTCATACGGCGAGGACCGGCGTCAGTGCGCTGAGCGGAACATGAACCTGCACAGCGCCGCCGTCCATCGACCAGACAAATCGGTCTCGGGGCCAGGGGTTTTCGTGAGCCATAGGCGCGTCAGGTAAATACAGGATCAACTCGTCGGGGGTCAGCGCGAAGGCACGGTAGTCGCCCGCGTACCCGGACCCGTCGGGCTGTGGTTCGAACTTGTCAGTGGTGAACGGATACGTGCCCGGCTCGTGTGGTGGCGCCGCCTGATTCAGGGCGTCGGTCAAGTACGGCCGAACCAGTGGGGGCAGCGTGGTCTTCGGGTCTGCTCCGGGTTTGAGCAGGTCCGCGAGACTGAGCATCCGGCCGTGCGCTTCGTCGAACGTGAACGTACGGTATGCGTCGTTGGGTGGGTTTCCGACGGTCTGCCAAAACTCTTGGAAAACAATAGATCTCAGTGTTCCATGGCTGAACGTCTGATAGTCGAGGTGGTAGTCGCTATCTCGGACCATCTCAGCGCCGGATTGCTGCCACCTGTTCGCAAGGCCGTGCAGATAGGCCAGCATCGGCGCACCGGTGGTTGGTGCGTTGAGTAGATCATTCGGATACTTCACCGACAGAACCGTTTCCGCGCCGCGCACCGACGAAATGGCTGCCACGCATACTCCGTCCGGGCCCGTCCAGTTTCTGCCCAGCACAGTAGTGCAGCCGCTACCCAATGCGTGAGCGGAATTTGCACCGAGAAGCCACCCCGTGGCCGCAAGCACGAGGATTGCGATGCCTCGAGTACTCTTCGGGTTACCCCGGGCAGCGACGCTATTTGACATCGACCTGACTCGCCAACCAGCGTCCATCGAGGTGCTCCATCGTGATGGCGATGCGGCTCCGGTCGATGCGCGGTTGCGGGTTTGTGCTGTTACTGATCGATTGGTCAACGAAGATCAGCACTTCGACCTTGTCTTTGGCTGCTGTCTTGACGGCCGCATCGACGATCGTGCCGTGGCTGACAGCCTTGTTGTCGATCAGCAGCTGGCGTAGTTGAGCGGCTGATTGGCTGTACATGTCTTTGAATTGGCCGGTGGCACCGTCGAGTACCTGGGCGAAGTTCTGGTCGATTTTGGTGTTGTCGATGCTGGTGAGTGCGGTGGCATAGGATTTGGCGGCGTTGGTAGCTGCGGCGGCGGCCGCAGCGATGTCGTGCTGTTGTTTCAGCTGCCACCCAAAGAATGTCGCCAATCCCACTGCAGTACAAACGAAAACAGCCGCAATGCCGAGCAGTGCCGTTCGCGCGATTCGTCTACTCCTGGACTGCAGTCGGTCACGTTGCGCCGGGTCGGCTTCTTCCTCGGTTCCGTCGGTGTCGTCGGCCCGGATGCCGTCAGCCGGCGACGGCTCGTCGACCTCATCGTCGTTGTTATCGCTCAGTTGCGGTTCGCGGGGTGCGCCGTCAGCCACGCCAGCTGGGGTTGCGCTTGTGGTATCGGCGATGCCGTTTTCGGCCAGCATCCGGTCGAAAACGTCTTTGGTTTCTGAACGGTTGAACATTGGTAGCCTCCTGGCCATCGTCGGTCTAGCGGGGTGGCTCGTATGGCAGCGGCGGGCCGCCGTACGGCAGTGGGATGGTGTTGGGCCCCGCGGGGGTCGGATCAGTTTTCGCGAGGGGGTCGTATCCCGGTGGCGGGCCTGCAGTGTCGTCACCGGGTGGTCGGGGGGCGTTGCGAGCGCCGCGAATAAGCACCGCTGGGTCGGGGTTGTCGCAGTAGGTGAAGCGGTACGGTTCTGGGTAGTCCGCCTGTGAAGGTGGGTGCCGTGGCAGCTTGTAGTCGCAGCTGTACCGGGGGTAGGGATCGACGAGTGCCCATATTCCGCCGTCACGGACAATGCCGGATACTGCTTCCAGCATGGAACCACGGGTGTCTGGGAACAGGGCCTTGAGTGCTGGGACCCGAACATAGGACAGCTGGGCGATGGTGGTGAGATTGCCGAGCAGTTGCACCATGGTGTCCGAGTTGTCGGCGATTACAGCGTCCAGCTGCTTGAGTGGCGCAGTGCCCGAATCGACGAAACGGCGATAGCCATTGTCCATGCGGTTGACGCCGCGGAGGATATTGCGGAGATCAGTGGTTGTGTGGCTCAGCCCATCACGAACTTCGGCGATGGTTGTCAGGACGGTGCGGCTGTTCCGCAGGATGCCGACTGTCTCGGGCAGCACCGAATCGAGAGTCGTGATCAGGAACGTGCCACCGTCGACAATGGCGGACAACTTGCGTGGTCCGTCGCGTCCCATCCGCAGTTCGCGCATGATGGTCGCGGCTTTGTCGGGGTCGACTTGGTCCAGTGCGCCTTCGGCATGGTCGAGCAACCGCGAAAACGGCACGGGAATAGTCGCATCTGCTGGCGCGACGGTACTGCCGTTCGACAGGTACGGTCCGCTGTCTCGGCGGGGGCGGAAATCCAGGTACTGCTCGCCGGCAGCGGTCAAGGCCGAGACCCGGACGACAGTGTCCTGCGGAATCTGTACGCCGGTGTCGATTTCGGCAACTGCGGTAACGGTTTTGCCGGTGATGTTGACCGCCTGCACACGTCCAATCGGTACTCCACGCAGCGTGACATCTTGGTTCGCCAGCAGTCCGCCGGACTCGCCAAGGATCACGGTGACTGCATATTGCGAACGAAGCGGATTGACCCTCAGACCGACAAACACCACGTAGATGGTGGCGATGACAAGTGTCATTACCAGCCCGATGACGGCGACGAGCCTTCGGCGGCGGGCCAATGCTCCGACGCCGTTGATGATCGAGCGCCCGGCCTTCGATGCGTACGATTGGCGCCGGGTCATTGCCGAGGTCCGTAAATCTTGCCCAGCAGCAGATTCCATTCATAGCGCAGGCTGCCGATCATGGCGTGCCAGTCGGTCCCGTCGGGACCGTGCATCATCGGATCGCCGGGAAAGTTCTTGTCGGGCAGCGAGCCGAGCGCGAGCTGGACAATTTCTCCGGTTCCGCGCAACGATGTCGAGGCCGTCGATTTCAGGACGATCGGTAGCAGGCGATTCAGTGGCGTCAGCGACAGATTCGGGTCGAGGCTGATGTCGTTGAACGCTGCCGACAACTTGTTGAGGTCGGCGATCAAGCTGCGCGTATCGGTGCCCCGCAGCGACGGAAACCGCGAGAGCTGACGGGTGATCCGTGCTGCGGCATCGGTCAGGTCGGCGATCCGTCCGATGTTGTCGAGGACAACGCCGGTGGCCGGCGCCGCGGCGGCAAGCGCAGCATTGAGGGTATCTTGATGTGCAGATAGGACTTTAGCCAGTTCGGACGTCGCGTCCAATGCCGATTGAACCTCACTCGAACGCGCATTGAGTCGCGAGATCAGCGCAGACGAATTATTGAGCAACGCTGCAACGTCGGCGCCGCGTCCGCCGATGGCCGTTCCGGCACCATTGAGCAATGTGGTGATGTTCTTGATGACGCCACCATTGACCAGTAGAGCCGCCGAACTGAGTACTTCCTCGACGGTGGCACCACCACTGGTCGACTCGATCGGTATCGTGGCCCCCGCTGGCAGCGGCTTAGCGCCGGCTCGGCCAGGCTTGACGGCAATAAATAGGTCTCCCAGGGGAGTTGCCGAGCGCAATTGAGCTGTGCTGTCTACAGGCAATGTAACGGTGGAGCGAATCCGCATCGTGACGTACGCAGCGAAATTGTGCGCTCGGATCGACTCGACTTCTCCGATATCGGCACCGTTGAGGCGCACTTTTGCCTTTGCCGGCAGATTCAGGGCATTGGTAAATGCGGCGGTGACGACGTACGAAGCGGTTCCGCCACTCGGGGCCGCAAGCGGTAATGATTCCAGGCCCATGCCACAGCCAGACAACAGCATGGACGTTCCGGCCGCAATTCCGCAGCGTACTACCCGCCGGGACCGACTCCAGCGCGCCGTCATCGTTGCACTCCTGCCATCAGTTCCAACATTCCGGTGACTCCGAAGTCGGGTCCGTAGTCGCGTAATGTGCTGGTGGCACAACCGAGTTGCTTCTTACCGATCAGGTTGCACACTTCCTTACCGAACTGACTGTCGAACAGGAGCTTGTCGGCCAACGCGTGCACGCGGATTGTGCCGGTGTCGGAGTCGATCGTGTTGTAGACGTTGTTGATTGCCAGTGGTGCGACGTCGAAGAACTCGGCGAGCTCGCGGCGATAGTCGACGACCGCGCGGGTGACGGTGGTGAAATCCGTCGCAGTGCTTTTGAGTCCTTCGCGATTCTTCTCCAAGAGATCCGCTGCTCTCGTGAGGATTTCGTTGAGTTGTCGTCCGGTCGTACCTGTACCGAGGTGCTCGTCGGCTACGATGTCGCTGAGTTGGCGGACGTCGGATCCGAATTCACGGATAGCGGTATCGTTGTTGGACGCGGCGGCGGTGAGATCGGCTAGGTTGCGCGCGATTGTTTGGATGTTCTTGCTGCTCTGAGCACCGCCGTCCGACCCCAACTGCAGAGCCTTGGACAGTTGGTCGAGGGTCGACTTGATATCCGCGCCGTTGCCGGATGTCATCTTGTCTCCGATGGCGATGAGGTCCGCGATCGGACCGCCACCGTGACCGTCCCCTTTTAGCGCGCTCGAGAGCTTGTCGACCATCGCCAGGGTGCGGTCAAATTCGACCGGGGTTCGCGTGCGGCCCAGGCGCAGAAGGTCACCGCTACGCAGTTTCGGACCGCCCTGGTAGGGCGGAGTGAGTTCAATATGGCGGTCAGTGAGAATCGAAGTCGACACCGTGACTGCCTGAACATCGGCAGGGATATCAACGCCGGTATCGAGCTCCAACGTCACCTCGACGTATGTGGGTTTGGGCACGATTCTGGTCACTTTGCCGACCTGGATGCCGAGCACCGACACGGCGTTGCCTTCATACAAGCCGATGGTGTCCTCGAATTGTGCTGTGACCACGAGGGGTTGGGCGCCGCCCTGCCGCACCATCACCATCGCGACAGCGGCCACACAGCTGATGACAACTACTGTGCATGCGATGAATATTCGGCGGCTCATTGGCAGTCCTTGAAGTATTCGACCAGGTTGAACTGCTTGGCACGACCGCTGATGGCGCACATCCAGGAATCGACCAGTGGACCGGCCGGCAAAGTCGCATCCGCCGCGGTGCCGCTGCCGGTCGCATTGGCGATGTTGCGCATCGGGATCGGCAGCGCCTGTAGCAGGGCTCGGAACTGGCCGTCGTGCGAGCTGACCATGTGGGCGAGATCCTTGATGCTGTTGATCAGCTCGTTCAGCCCGGGTTGATCACCGAGTACCCTGTTCAGGGTGTCGACCAGTGCGGTGGCACTGCTGAACAATCGCTGCAACGCAGCACGTCGGGATGCCAACTCACCAAGCAGATCTCGGCCGCGCACGATGAGCGCACCCAGGTTGGCCTTCTGGTCGCGGATGGTCGCGGATAGGCTGTCCGTGCTGGCCAAAAGCGTATGTAGCTGGTCGCGACGAGTGCTGATGACAGTCGAGAGCGACTTCAAATTCTTCAAGGCCTGTGGCAGCGCTTCGGGTACGCCGTCGAGGTTGCTCGACAGGGTCGTCAGAGACTGGGCCACTTGGTCGGCGTCAATCTGATCGAAAGTCGTGGTGGCGTCGGCAAGGGTCTGCTGCAGGTTGTAGGGCACCGAAGTGTTGTCCAACTTGACGGTGGCGTGATCGAGACGACCCGGACCGGCGGGAGACAGCTCCAGGTAGCGAGATCCGAGGAGGGTAGTGAGTTTGATCGCGGCGTGGGTGTCACGGCCCAGGTGGACACCGTTGTCCACCTTGAAATCAACACGCACCCTGTCGCCGGTAAGGCTGACTCTGTCCACCTCACCAACCGTGATGCCGGCGACGGTTACCCGGTCGCCAGAGCGCAGCTGTGCTGCCTGTGCGAACTCGGCACGATAGGCGCCACGGCCCAGATCGAGGCCTTGCAACAGTGCGGCGGTGGCCAAGATCGCGCCGACAACGGCCAGCGCGATAGTGCCCAGCCAGATCTTGTTGTAGCTATCAAGCGGTCGGTCCAGGCGTTTACGCAGTGCGGTGAGCATCGGATTACCTGCATTCCGGGGTGTGGTTGATGACGTTGCCCGGTGTCGCGCCGGCCACAATCGCCGGAAACAGCGTGACCCAGGAGCGCAGAAGACTGGACGTAACGTCGCAGGCATAGATATCGGCATAAGCGCCGTCTTGACTCAGCCGGGCCAGAGCTTTGAGGCCGGCCGGGAAGTTCGCGCCCAGGAAGGCGATCCGGTTACTCGCATCGCCGGTCAGATGTGCGGCGAAACCGGGCTGCCGAGTGATGAACTCGTGCAGATCGGGATAGATATTGTCGGTGATGGTCGCCAGCCGGGACATGGTGGTTTGAATCGATCCCACCGATGCACGGAGCTCGTCGCGCCGGTCCGCCAGCGTGGTCATAACGGCGCGTGTGTTCGCAATTGTGCTCTGCAAGTTCGAGTTCTGTGCTGCCAGGTTTGACACGACGGTATTGAGGTTGGTGATGAGATCGCCGAGCACCTGATCAGGGCCGGCAAAAGTTTCAGCTAATGCCGAGGTCTGAGTGATGATGCTCAGTATCGAGCCATTGTTGCCTTGCAACGCGGCGATGATGCCCTCGGTCAGATTGTCCACTTGCTTGGGATCCAACAATGTGAGCAGCGGCTCGAAGCCGCGCAACAGATTGGTGATGTCAAACGATGGCTCGGTGTGCTCGAGAGGTATCGAGCCGTGATCGCCCAAGGGCGCGGGTTTGCCGCCGCCGACTCCAGCAGACAGGCCCAAATAGCGTTGCCCGATGATGTTCTGATACGTGACCGTCGCTATCGTGTTGGTGTAGAGAGCCTGGTCCTTCTGCACCCGGAAGCTGACCTTCGCGACAGAGCCATCCAGGTCGATCCGATCGACTCGGCCCACCCGGACCCCAGCCACCCGCACGTCATCACCCGGTCGAAGTCCAGTCACGTCGGTGAATCGTGCTGTGTAGGTGTTCGTTTCGCCAGCGATCCCACGGTCGAGTGTGACGTACACCATCCACGTCACCACGATGGCTGCGACCAGGAACAGGCTCAATCCGATCAGCGGTTTTCTGTAGCTCATCGCACCCCCGAATTGGGTTGGCCGAGTTTGACTGTGGCTCCGCGGACGACCGGTCCGAGCAGCAGCACACTTGCGGTATCGGCGTTGTGGCCGAGGATTTGGCCCAGCTGTTGTTTTTCTTGCGTGCTGCCGACGGGGCCGACGTTCCCTCCGATGACCGTCGATTGCGTGCCACTGCCGCCGGGTTCCTCGGCTGGTGTGGGTGTGGGCGAGTTCGGTGGTACCGGGATCTCAGCGGGAAGGGGCGCCGAATCTGGCGGGGCCGCATCGGGAACCTCGCCGTCATGGCGGACCGAATCGCGCGGCGGGGCAATATTGGGCCGATTCTCGGTCACACCTGCCGGCGGCGGCAACCCCATGGAGCCCAGCGCTGGATAAAGCCCCGGAGCAGTGGGCGTTTCGGGCGCGTTCTGACAGCTGGGACCGGCGAGAGCACCATAACGGGGACAGTCGGCCCGCACGTAGGTGCGAGTGGGCGTCAGACTGATGATCGCCTTCACTGTGAACTGCGTGGTATCGGGGTTATACACCTGGAGCATGTTCTCAGCGAGATGTTGCAACCGCCCCGCCACCGGATGGAATTGACTCCCGTTGTCGGCCAGCACGCCCACAACGGGCGTGAGTTCGGTCGTGATGGTGATCAACCGATCAGCCTGATGATCGAAGGCATCACCCACTGTGCCAACAGTATTCAATCCCGCGGTGAGAAAGTTACCCAGCGCCGTACGTTTATCGGCAAAGGTACGCATCGGCTGGACCGCGGCATCGAGCGCGTCGAACAAATCCGGTGAGACTGACCGCAGTGCTGTCGCTGCGTCGCTGAGTGCAGACACCGTGGAGGGCGTACCAGGATTTGCGACAATGGTGTTGAGCTGTGCCACAATGCGATTGAGGTCGCCCCCCGCCGTACGTATCGTCTGTCCTTTACCGCGGGCAGCCTCGCTGATAGCTTCCAACACGCCAACGCTGTGATCGGTAGATTGCCGGCTCAGCGCATTGAATACTCGCCGGAACTTGTTCAGCGTCGTCTGAAACAGAATGGTCGGCAGACTGGTGTCTTCCGGGATCACGGCACCGGACTGCAACCGGCCACCAAGGCCTTGGTTGTCGAGCAGCTGAACCGACGAAACCGCGAAAACATTCGAAGGAACCACCCGCGCGGTGACGGTATTCGGGATGTCCTGAGCGTATTCAGGATTGAGATTGAGATGGACCGTATTGGGCTGGCCGGACGGTGCAGCAACGACGTCTGCCACCTGGCCGACCAACACGCCGCGGAACTTCACGTCGGACTTCTCTGGCAAGCCATCACCGACATCGACCAACGCGGCGCTGACCCGCACCGTCCGATCGAGATCGCCTTTCGATTTCGCGATGGCCAACCCCGCGCTCAACGCTGCGACCAGCGCGAAGCATGCACCGATAATGAACAAGCTCCGGTTCGATGGACTATGACCGTCGTGGTCAAAAGAATTCGGCATTTGTTCAGCCCCCGAACCGCGCGCCGGATTGCACACCCCACAGCGCCATCGTCAACAACATGTTCAGCACGATCACCACGGTGATGGCTGACCGCATCGCGCGGCCGGCAGCCACGCCGACGCCGGCGGGCCCGCCTGCAGCGAAGTAGCCGTAGTAGCACTGCAAGGTCGACGAGGCGAATACGAATACGACGGCCTTTATCGTTGCGAAGACAACGTCCCGTCCACTGACAAACAGCGAAAAATAGTGCAGATACGTACCACCAGACTGCCCGGCTGCGATGCCGACCACGGCCTGACAGGAGATATAGGCCACGGCAAGGCACGCCACGAATAGTGGAACCACGGCTGTGATGGACGCGGCTACACGCGTTGTGACGAGATATGACACCGAATTGATGCCGAGGGTATCCATCGCGTCGATTTCATCGTTGATGCGCATGGCGCCCAGCTGCGCGGTGAATCGGCACCCGGCCTGTGTGGTGAATGCCAAGCCGACCATGATGGGCGCCAATTCGCGGGTACCGGCGAACGAAGAGATGAGCCCGGTGGCCGGTCCGAGTCCGATCAGATTCAGCGCGTTGTAGCCTTCGACACCGATCAGCGCACCAGCAGTGGCGCCCAGGACCAACGCCACGCCGATCGTGCCGCCGCCGACCACGATCGACCCATTTCCCCACGCAATATCAGCGAGGATTCGCACGTATTCGTTGCGGTATCGCCGGACTGTTGTTGGCATCGATATCACGATGAGGCGGAAAAAGTTCACCATGTGACCCAACTGCGCCACAGTAAGCGCAGCCTGGCCCGATGCATTGATCAGCGGGGTTATGCCGAACGGACGATACGGTGCCGCAGTCATCGGCTACAGGCTCTCTTGTGGAAACAACAGAAGGTAGAACTGGGTCATCACCACGTTGACCAGCATCAGCAGCAGGATCGACTCGACGACAGCTGCATTCACAGAATTCGCGACACCAGCCGGGCCGCCGTGGGTATCCAGACCCTTGTGGCAGCAAACGATCGCCACGACCGCCGAAAAGATCACCGCTTTCACCAAAGCCAATGCCAAATCACCCACGGTGGCGAAGGACGCGAACGTCGAGACAAATGACCCCGGCGTCCCATTTTGCAGATAGACGTTGAACAGGTAGCCAGCAATGAATCCGACGAAACAGGTCAGTCCCGTCAGTGCCAATCCGACCAGAATCACCGCGACGAACCGCGGCACCACTAGACGCTGAATGGGCGAAACCCCCATCACTTCCATCGCCGCAATTTCTTCGCGCATGGTCCGTGCCCCCAGATCCGCGCAGACGGCTGATCCAACTGCGGCAGCGAGCAGAATGGCAGCCACCAGTGGGGCGCCCTGGCGGATCACGGCCAATCCGGTCGCGGCCCCCGACAATGACGTGGCACCCACCTGGCCTGCGAGCAGGCTGAATTGGATCGACAACGTCACGCCGATCGGAATCGTTACGAAAAGAGTTGGAACAAAGGCGGTTCCAGCCATGAAGGCGGATTGTTGGATGAACTCACCCAGCTGAAAACGGCGCGTCACCACATCATCAGCCAGGTACCGCAACGTGCGGATCGCCAACACCACCTGGCCACCGACCGTGTGGAGAGACTGCAGAGGATGTCGCCGCAGGTACTGCCGGCCCCAGATAACGCTCTCTCGGAGGACAGAGCGCGGCGCATCGGAACCCGCCAACTCGCTCGCGGTCATTTGCGCGACCCTGAGTAGCGCAGAGGCTGCCGTGCAGGTGTTGACCAGTGCGTCCAAGGGTTTCCAGCATCCGCGGGAGTCAGGACGAAAGACTGCGGCTGCTGCGTGCCGATTCGGAGGGCTCCACAGCGACGCGGTGCGGCCAACCAGCGGGGGCGCATGACGTGAAGCGGAGCTTCCGGATGCGCGCCAGGAGCAAGAGCACCTGGGCCCATGACCACTCCTTCCCGTTCGCGACGATGCGATCCCAGCAACTGATACTGAGCTTTATCAGTTGCGGTCTTGTGGAACCATAACACCCGACCGACGAGATGCAACCCCTTCTGCACAAAATTGCGCCCGGACAACGTGGGGCTCAGGGCGGTGGCGACTGCTGCGATCGGCGAAGCCTTGCCATGACCCCGGCGAGCTGGGTAAACATACTGCGAGACCTCGGCCTCCAGCTGACCACGAGGAACTCAGATCGGTAGGCGATGTCCGCGAGGTGTCGCGTGCCAGCGCTATAGGATCAACCGGCGGACGAAGCAGGGGCTCATAGTCTCAGGATGGCGGGGGTGGACGTGGCAAACCAAGAGCGAACAAGGGCCGGGCGAACGCTGACCGAGAGGAAAGCTGAGCGGCGACTGGCTCTGCTCAATGCCGCACTCGACGTAATTGGCGAGGGCGGGACCCGCGCAGTGACCACGAAAGCGGTATGCGATCGCGCTGGCCTCATCCCACGCTACTTGTACGAGAGCTTCCAATCGCGTGATGATCTGGTCGTAGCCGCCTTCGACACCGCCTTCGAACGTGTTGCCACGGCGCTCCTACGCGGATTCGCCGAGGCGCAGAGCTCCGACGAATCAACACGGCTACGGGCAGCACTGGGTGCGAGCCTGGACGCGATTGCCGAGGAACCGGGGGCACTCAGGCTCTTTCTCGACGTCGCGACCGACCCGGTCCTTGAGGACAGGTCGCAGTCCATGCAGGCGATGCTTGTCAAAACCGTGTGGCAACCCATCCTGAACGAGACAACCTCTCCCCCAAGCAATCCGGCCGCGGCGGAGTTCTTGGCGACTGCGGTGACAGGCGCTGCGGTGAGCGTGCTGACTTCGTGGACAACTGGTGCACTCGACATGACGCGGGATGAACTTCTTGACTACGCGGTTCGTTTCGCTGCAACTATGCGCGCATCGGTCGCCTGATTTGGCCGGCGCACTGACAAGCCGCACTACCACACGGAGGCCCGCACCATCCCTGGTGTGCAACCACCATCAACATGGCCTACGCACATTCTCCCAACAGCACGCCTTCCGCGAGTGCGATCCACTCCGGTAAGTGCGGGTCCTGCAACGCATTCCGGCGATCGAAGGCATACGTCAGTGCCACGCCACGCATACTGGTGTTGAGCGTTTCGCGCACCCGGGCGTAGTCGGGATGCTGGTTCAGCGGCGCGCCGAACATGGCATCGGTCACCGTGCGGACCTGGCGGTAGAGGACACGCTCTTGTTGCTCGAGGCTGTCGCGCAGCTCGGCGTTATGCCGTGCGGCAAGCCACAATTCGGTCGCCGCCCAGAAGTAGTCCTGCCGGTAGGTCGACCACATCGTCATCACGGCAGCACGGATCCGTTCCCTGGGATCGTCCGGCCACGCGGTCCGCGTGCTCAGTTCATTGAACCGTGCTTCGGCGAGGTGCTGAACCGCTGCGACGAGTAAGGCGTCACGCGAAGGGAATTGGTGCAACAGGCTACCCCGACTGACCTCGGCCATCTGCTGGATGCGCAGCGTCGACGTGCCCGCGTACCCGTGCTCGACGAGCGCCCGCACGGCAGCGTCCAGGATGCGTTCCTGCACCGCGATGCCGCGGCGCTGCGCACGTCGAGGTTGCGTCATCACCGAATCATAAACTAGTCAGAGTTGACTAGTTTGCTCGGATTTGCCTACGCTCGGCCGCAACCGACGCAGGAGGACGCGCATGGCCACCGAATCCATCACCCGGACCGCCGACCGCATGTGGCACGACGTGTTCCTGCCCGACGACGTGCAGCACGTCCGGGCAATGGCCCGCGACGCCGTCGCCACACACCTGGCACCCGTGGCGCGTGAGATCGCCCAACGCGAGGAGTCCGCCGACTCGTTCCCGTGGACCGCCTTCAAAGGCCTTGCCGGCGCCGGTTGTTTCGCGGTGCCGTTCGAGCAGCCGTTCGGCGCGGGTCTGCAGCACCCGATGCTGGCGACCTGCATCGTCACCGAGGAAATCGCCTACGAGAGCTCCAGCTTGGCCGGCGTGTACGACGGGCAGTGCATCCTCAACGCCCGCGCCCTCTCGTTTGCACAGCCCCACATCCGCACGCAGGTCCTACCTGGCCTCATCAGCGGCGACGCCGTGTTCGCCTTCGCCACAACCGAACCCGACGCGTCGAGCGATCTGACGCCGACCGCGCTGCAGACCGTCGCCACGAGAACCGCGGACGGATTCGTCGTCAACGGCCGCAAACGGTGGATCACCAATTCGGTTGTCGCCGATTGGGTTTGCATCCTGTGCCGCGACGGTGACACCGACAACGCCACCATGCTCCTGATCGACATGCACAGCCCCGGCGTCCAGGTCGGTGAACCGGATCTCAAGATGGGCCACCGCGGCCAGATCACCGCCGACATCGTTTTCGAAAACGTCGCCGTGCCGGCAGACCACGCGCTCGGCGAACCCGGCCGCGGCTTGGCCACGGCGTTGGCGTCCTTGGCGGCCGGGCGCCTGGGCATCGCCGCGGCCGGTGTCGGCGTCGCCCAGATCGCCCTCGACCTGGCGGTGGCCCGGCTGCGGAGCCGAGAGCTGTTCGGCCGCAAGCTCGGCGAGATGCAGTACTGGCAGTACAAATTGGCCGAACGCGCCACCGAACTCGAAGCCGCCCGCGCGATGTACCAGAAGGCGGCCGTCCGCCTCGACCGCGGCGACCGGTCCGGCGAGCCGGAAGCATCCATGGCCAAGTCCTACGCGACCCGGCTCGCCAACGACCTCGCCCGCGACGCGCTCCAAATCCACGGCGGCTACGGGTTCGCACGGCGGGTGTCGGCGACCGGCGAAAGCTACCGACTCGAAGAGATCTACCGCGACGCCAAGATCCTGGAAATCTTCGAAGGCGCCAACGAAGTACTGCAGTGGGTCATCGCCCGCCACCTGATCGGCCGCGACATCACGGGATAGCAAACGAAACACTGCGGAGATACCTCGCCGCGGACCAGCAGTTGCTCGTCAACGGTGCACGCGGCGGAGCCTGCCGATTCGTCGTCCAACTCGCTAAACGGGGTCGGCGCCCAGGCAATCGCCACCACCAACGCCCCGCCGTGTCCAGGCGGTATGCGCTGCAGAGACCCAACGCGCCAGCAACAACAGGGCGGCGAACATCGCCAACGCCATAGACGGCCCGCGTCAGGCGATCACTGTTCGGTCTGTGGTAACGGCAAGGATTTCGTCGGCGAAGCGCGCGGAGATCCGACTGTGCGCGCTGGCACGGCGACGATGCGGCGGCCACGGCACCGATTGGCTCGTGATTGACACGTCTGGATGCAGAGATACAATTTTTGTGTGTCCGTTTCTCGAATTGAGCTCAGCCGGCTACTGCAGGACGCGCACGCCGCGGTCACCGAGGAATGGGACGACTACGCCGAGCGAGTCCTCGAGGCCGCTGAACAGCAGTTTTCCGAGTTCGGGTTACGACGTACATCGATGGACCGGGTAGCCGAGGCCGCCGGGGTTTCGCGGATCACGCTGTATCGCCGGTTCGCCAACCGGGATGCGCTGCTAGCCGCGGTGGTGGTCCGGGAATTCCGGCGGTACATCGCCGAGTTCGACGCGGCCGTCTCGCCGATCATCGACCCACACGAACGCTTCGTGCGGGGGGTGGCCGTTGCAGGAGTCCTGTTTTCGCAGGATTCGTTGCTGCAACGGCTCCTACGAACCGATCCGACCGACACCCTGCCGCTACTGACCACCGACGGTTCCATCCTGGTTCTGATGGCACGCGACTACGTACGCGGCCATCTAGGACGCGCACGCGACGAAGGAATGCCCATTTCCGGAGACCTGGAGATGATCGCCGAACTCCTTGTCCGAGTGGCCCATTCGATGCTTCTCACCCCCGACAGTACCCTCGACGCGGACGAGGAGCGGCTGGCTGATTTCGCTCGTCGCAGCATCATGCCGATGCTTTTCGGCATACCCAACCCCTGATCCCGTTCCCAGGATTGACCCTCCGAATTGTCGACAACGACGTCAAAGGAGCACCGCCATGGTAAACACGGCAACCGGCAATACATCGTCAGCCCGCGAAGGTGTGAAGATCCCCAAACGGCCCGGACCGCGCTGCGACGCGGGCTTTTTCGGCCCAGATACCTTGACCTGGGAGATCGTCGGACACCCGGTGGTAGGCCTCGCGGGCTGGCGCAATGCCATCTATACCGCGCTTAGTTCGGGGGTCTCCCAAGCGGTGGTCGATCACAGCAAGCAGATGGTCGATCCGTGGTCGCGGGTGCGGGAAACCGCCTACTGGGTGTATGTGTCCGTGTTCGGGGACACCGTGGAGGCTCGCCGGGCCGGCAAGTGGGTAGAAGGCCTGCACCGCCGATCCACCGGCTATGACCCCGCAGCTGGGCGCGATTACAGCCCGCTGCGCAAAGACCTGGCGATCGCCGGGCACTGCCTGATCTGGGATTCGCAGTTGGCGGTCTATGAGACCTACGTCCGCACCCTCTCGGACGCCGAGCGCGAACAGTACTGGCAGGAGGGATTGCGCGTCCCGGAACTGCTAGGCATCGACCCGCAGATCATGCCCCAAACCCATGCCGATTGGCTGCGCTATCTGGATGAGGTCATTCGCCCCGGGGTGAGCTATTCATTTGCCGGGCACCAGATCTACGAGTTCACGACGTCCGCGACGTGGTTACCGTTCTGGGGACGCCCGGCCGCGAAAGCGCTGTTCACCCTCATCGACGAGCTGACGCTGGCAACGATCGGGCCGATCGAACGAACCACCTATGGCAAGCCCCGGTCCGCATGGCGACTGGCTCTGACCCGAAAGGCAGGAGGACAGATAGCCGCGCTTATCGCACAGCCAGTCGTCCGCAATTTCGTCGAGCGCGCGCTCGGCGAACGCATTCACGAAGTCATGACAGAAGCCCGCCAGATCAGCCGCGGGCACTAGCCTTGACACGTCGATATCGCCGACATCAACGACTACGTACTTAAGCACTCAGTCAGTTAGCAGCACGACCAGTCCAACTTCGGCAGACCGTACCGGCACAGGTTGCTCAGGCAATGTGCCCGCGAAGCCTCCATCCTCCTCGGGGATGTAGTCGCCCTAGATATCGATCGTGACGTGCAGGTGCTACGCCCCAACCGCTTCGCCGGACAGACCGTCAACGAGGCAGTAGATATGAGTTCCCGTGATAAAGGTCTGAGGATCAACAAGATTGCGCGTCACATGGCCCGGACGTCCGCAACGATTGTCGTGATTGTGCGGTTCCCCATCGGACCCGCGGTGGAGCGAACGAGGACGGTCCACCCCGGGCACGAAGACTAGTAGCGAGGCAGGGCCAACAGGTTATCGGTCCATACGCCGTCGGCGTACGTCCGCAAGTACTTCGGGCCGACCTGGGGTGTCACGACACCGACCCGTACCTGACGCCCAGCTTCGTAGACATACGCGATCCCGCCACGGGTTTCGAGGCAGGTCGTAGTTTCGCTCATCATGGGGAAGCGCGTTATTCGTCCCTGCACCACGACCGTGCAAGTTGCGCCAAAGCTTGCGGGTCACCCGACAGCCGAGCGCAGGCTATTGGGACGTGAGCTCTCCCTTGACATCGGTCGACTTTGTGGCGGTCCCGTCGCTTCGGTGGTCGAAATTGTCACGGCATTCGCCAAGAACATCAATGAGGACGTGCGCAACAGGTGGGTCATTGGGCAGCGGTGGCGGTATCACCCATACCTTCACATCGACGCCATCGCGCTTGAATGTGGCTGCGTGCGAATGGAAATCAGGGTCCGTCCGCCAGCCACGTTCCCGCAATTGACCCAGGACTGATTCGGAAGTCACTTCACGGGACCGGTCAGCGGTGGCGTCCTTGTTGAACGCGTCTTGGATTTTGCAGGCATTTTTGTCAGGAGTGAAGCTCAGCCGCCGTACTGCGGCTTCAGCTGACCCGCCAACGACGCCAGCGGGACGTTGGCGACGACGGTCCCACCGTCCATCGACCAACTGAAACGATCTCGTGGACTTGGGCTTTCGCGGGACATCGGCTGGTCCGGCATGTAGAGGCGCAGTGAATCACCGGTCAGCGCGAAGGCGCGGTAGTTGCCCGAGTAACCCGGACCGTCACCGTCGGGCTGGAACTCCTCGACGGTGAACGGATAGGTGCCCGGCGCGTGCGGCGGCGCGGCGGCGTCGAGCACCGGCGGCAGGATCGGTGCGGCGGCAGCCGAAACCGCCTGGTTCGCATTGACTCCCGGCCGGAATAGATCGGGCAGGTACAGCCGGCGGCCGCTGTTCATGTCGAAGAGGAAAGACCGGTAGGCGTTGTTGGACTGGATGCCGAAAGGCTCGAACGTCTCGTGGACGACCACCGACTGCAGGCCCCCGGGCCCGGGAATGATCTCGTAGTCGGCGCGCGCACTGCTGTCACGCGGCGTGGTGTTGCCGGTCGCACGCCAGCCGTTGAACAGCCGCGTGTAGTAGTCACGCAATACCGGCCCGGCGGTCGAGTTGTCGATCAGTTCGGCCGGAACCCGCAGGGACAGCAGCATTTCGGCTTCTCGCTGGGATTTGACGACGGCGGTGCAGGCACCGCCGTCCCAGACCGCGCCGAGTTGCGAGCAGAAACTGTCGATGGCCGCTTGGGCGACGGGCGCGCCAGTCAAACACGTCGTGGCGACCACCGTTGCACCCACGGCAGCCAGGGCCGCCCGGACTCTACTTGCCACGTTTACCGTCCGCTCCGGCGAGCAGCACCTCGGCCGCCAGCCACCTGTCTCCCACCTTGCGCATCGTCATCGACACGCTGACGTAATCGGTCCGCTTCTCTTTGACCCCGGCACTGGTGACGTCCTGCTTCACCGACAGCAGCACGTCGACGTCATCGCCCCGCACGTCCTTGACCGCAGAGTCCTCGACCACACCCGTCGTGCTGACCTTGTTGTCGATCAACATCTTTCGCATGGTCGCCGCGGCCTTGCTGTAGGCGTCCTTGAACTCACCCGTCGCCCCACCCAGGACATCGGCGAAATTCTTGTCGATCGTGTTCTGGTCGGTGGTGGTCAGCGTGACGGCGTATGCGCGCGCTGCTGTGAGAGCTTCTGCGGCCTCGGCGTCACGCTGATGCTGGGCGTATACCAATGCCCACGCGGTGCCCGCCGCGGCCGACAGCGCGATGATCACGACGGCCACGGCCCAGCAGAGGCTGCGCCGGACGGCATACGTCTTCGGGGCCTTGGGCTCGGCGGCCTCCGCCGGCGTGGGCGACTCGGTCTCGAGGGCCTCGTCCACGTCGACGTCGGTGATGTCGGTCTCCTTGTCGGTCACAGGATTTCGACCCTGCTGGCCAGCCAGCGGTCGCCGACCTTCTCCATGGTCATGTCGATGCGGTTGCGGTCGATGCGTGGGCTCGGGTTGTTCGCGTTGGTGATCGACTGGTCGACGAACAGCAGCACCTCGACCTTGTCGGGCGTCGCCGACTTGACTGCCGCCGCGACGACGATGCCCGTTCCGGAGGCCTTGTTGTCGATCAGCACCTGCCGCAGTTGCGTGGCGCCCTGGCTGTAGGCGTCCTTGAACTCGCCGGTGGAACCATCGAGCGACTTGCGGTAGTTCTCATCGATGTTCTTGGCGTCCAACGTCGTCAGCACCACGGCGTAGTCCTTGGCGGCCTGCAGTGCCGCGTCACTCGCGGCGTTGACCCGGTACTGCTCATACTGCCGCCAGCCCAGGAAGCCCAGCGCTGCCACCAGAATCGTGAACAGCAACGCGCACACCACCGCGGCCAGACCGACCCGCCGCTTCTCGGCCGCGGCAGGTTCCGCGCTCTCCACGGCCGCATCCGTCTCTGTCACATCGGCGGCATCGGACTCGACCGGCGCTTCGGCCGCTTCGGTTTCGGTGTCGTGCACCTGGTCGAATACGTCGCTACTTGCAGTTCGTTTACTCATCACTTCTCGCGTGTCTCGTGGACCGTCAGTTCGGCATCGGGTACGGGTACGCCGCACCGCCGTACGGGGTGTCGATCGTGTAGCCCGGGTAGTGCGGCGTCTTGTCGGTCACCGCATGGGGGTCATATCCGGGCGGCGGACCGGCAGTGTCGTCACCCGGCGGCCGCGGCGCGTTGCGGGCGCCGCGAACCAACAGCGATGGATCCTGATCCTCACAGTAGGTGTATTTGTACGGCTCGGGGAAACTCGCGTCCGACGGGGCGTGCCGCGGCAGGTTGTAGTCGCACCGGTACTTCGGGTAGATGTCACCGATCGCCCAGACACCGCCATCGTGGACGACGGAGGCGAAGCGGTCGATGAACGGGTCCCGATCCGGCCGCCAGATGTACTCCAGGCCCGGAATGCGTTGATAGATCACCTGCGAGGTCGTGGTCAGGTTGCCGAGGATCTGCACCACGTTCTGCCGGTTGTCCGCGATCAGGTTGTCCAGCGTCGCCAGCTGTGGCTCACCGCGCTCGACGAGGGTGCGGAAACCGCCATCCATCTTGTTCACGCCGTCGAGCACCTTGGTCAGGTCGTTGGTGGTGGCCGCCAGGCCCGGGCGGACGTCGGCGACGGTGCTGAACACGACGCGGGTGGTGCGAATCATGCTCACGGTCTCGGGCAACACCGAATCCACGGTGTTGGCCAACAAGCTGGCACCGTCCAGGATCGCGGCCAGCTTGCGCGGGCCGTCCTTGGTGACGTGTAGCTCGTTGAACATCTTGCCGAGCTTGTCGGCGTCGAGCTGCGCCAGCGCGCCGCGGCTGTGGTCGATGATGTGCGGCAAGGTCACCGGGATGCTGGCCTGCTTGCCCGAAATGACCGCGCCATCAGTGAGATACGGGCCACCGCCGTGCTCGGGCCGGAAGTCCAGGTACTGCTCCCCCGCCGCCGAGAGGCCGGAGACCCGCACCGGGCTGTCGGTCGGGATGTGCGCCGACGCGTCGACCGAGGCAACCGCCTCGACGCCGGTCTTGGTGAGGTTGACCGCCGCGACGTGGCCGATCGGGATGCCACGCAACGTGACATCCTGATTGGCCAGCAGGCCACCGGATTCGGGCAGCATGATCCGGATGGCGATGGTCCGGTGGAACGGGTTGAACCGCAGGCCGTCGATCGCGATGTAGCCGAAGGCGATCACCGCGGTGAGCAGCAGGCCGAACAGCGCCAGCACGACCTTGCGGCTAGCCACCGCCTTGACGATCCGAATGATGAACGCCACCAGGCTGTTCAGCGCGTTCATCGGGTTCGGTCCGATCCGTAGATGCGGCCGAGCAGCATGTTCCACTCGTAACGCAGGCTGCCGATCATCAGGTGCCAGTCGGTGCCGTCGGGTCCGTGGATACCGGGGTCGCCCGCGTAGTTCTTGTCGGGCAGCGCACCGATCGCGATTCTCGAGATCTCCGCCTCCACGTGCACCGCGGTAGAGGTGGTGGCCTTGACCAGGATGCCGATGAGGCGGTTGAACGCGGTCAGCGAGATGTTCGGGTCCATGGCGATCTCGTTGAACACCGCCGACAGCTTGTTCACGTCGGCCGCGACACTGCGGGTGTCGGTGCCCTGCATCGACGGGAACTTGGACAGCTGCCGCGTGATCCGGCCGACGTTGTCCACCACGTCCATGATCCGCGTGGTGTTGTCGGAGATGACCGCCAGCGCGGGGGCGCCGGCGGCCAGCGCGGTGTCGATGCTCTGCTGGTGCCGGGCGACCTCGGCCGCCATGTTCGACGTGCTGCGCAACGTCGCGTCCAGCTGCGCCGTCCGCGCCGACATCTTCGACAGGAACTGGTTGGTTTCCGAGATGAGCGCGGCCAGCTTCTCGCCGCGCCCGCCGACCACCCGGCCGGCGCCGTTGACATCGGTGGTCAGCGCGCGGATGGCACCGCCGTTGACGAGCATGGCCAGCGAGTTGAGGAGTTCCTCGACCGTCGGTGCCGCCGCCGTCGACCCCAACGGGATGGTGTCACCGCCCCGCAGCAGCGCACCGCCGTCCCCCTTGTCGTCCGGCGGGCGAATCTGCAGGAACACGTCGCCGAGCGGTGTGGCCGAACGCAATTCGGCCGTACTGCCCACCGGCAGCGGCACATCCTGGCGGATCCGCATGGACACCTTCGCGGTGAAGTCCACGGCGTCGATCGACGTGACCTCACCGATGTCCGCGCCGTACAGGCGCACCTTCGCCTTCGACGGCAGGTTCAGCGCGTCGGTGAACACCGCGTTGAGTTCGTAGGTCCCGCCCCGGGAGCCCGGGGACGGCAACGGCACACTGTCCAGGCCCGCGGCGCAGCCGGTCATCAGCACGACACCACCGAGCACCCCGGCCCAGCGCGCGCCGCGCACAACGGATTTCACGCTCATCGCGTCGGCCCTCCCGGTGCGGGGGCGGCGGGCGCAGGCGACGGCGTGGTGGCGGCAGCCCCCTGCTTGGGCGGCTCGCCCTGACCCGACGGGCCGATACCGTTGGCCATCAGATCCATCATCGAGGTCAAGCCGAAGTCGGGGCCGTAGTCCTGCAACGTGCCGGTGGCACAGCCCAATTGCTTCAGGCCCATCAGGTTGCAGAGTTCCTTGTTCAGCTGGTTGTACGCCAACAACTTGTCGGTCAAGAGATGTCCGCGGATGCTGCCGCCCACCGGGTCCAGGACGTTGTAGACGTTGTCCAGGGCCAGCGGCAGGACATCCAGCGTCTCTTCCAATTCGCGCTTGTTGTCCGAAAGGGACCGCACCACGGGGTCCAGGTCGCCGAACGCGCCCTTGAGCTGGTCGCGATGGCGCTCGAGCAACCCGCTGACCTCTTCGAGGATCTCGTTGGCCTTGGCTCCGGTGCGCCCCGACCCCAGATTCTGGTCGGCAAGGATGTCGCTCAGTTGGTGCACATTGTTGCCGAACTTGCGGACGGCGTCATCGTTCTCGGCCGCGGACTGGGTCAGGTCCGAGACACTGCGAATGATCTCCTGCAGGTTCTTCTCGGTCTTGGCACCACCATCGGGACCGACCTTGAGGGCCTCCGACAACTTGGTCAGCGTGGACTTGATCTGGGTGCTGTTCTCAGAGCTGATCCGAGACCCCAGATCCACCAGATCGCCCAGCGGGCCACCGCCCTGCGGGTTGCCCTTGAGGGCGGTACCCAGTTTGTCGATCATGGACAGCGTCTTGTCGAATTCGACCGGAGTCCTGGTGTGGCCCAACGCGATCAGGTCGCCGTCGCGCAGCTTGTTCCCGCCACGGTAGGGCGGGGTCAGCTCGACGTGCCGATCGGTGAGGATCGAGGCGGATACGGTAGCGGCCGTGACGTCGCTGGGGATCGGGATCTTCTTGTCGATGTCCATGGTGACCTCGATGTAGCCACCCTTGTTCACCACCGAGTCGACCTTGCCCACCTGCATGCCGAGCACCGACACCGCGTTGCCGGGATACAACCCGACGGCGTCCTGGAAGTGCGCCGTCACGGTGATGTTGCGTTGCCAGATGCGCGGCGCCACGGCGGCCGCGGTCGTCACCAGTGCGACGATCACAATCACGGCGATCGCCCCGATCATCAAGGCGCGCTTACTCATTTGCAGTCCTTGAAGTATTCGACGATGTTGAACTGCCGGGCCCGGCCGCTGATGGCGCACATCCAGGAGTCGACCATGATGCCCGCAGGCAGGGTGATGTCGGCACCGTTACCGCTACCGGTCAGGTTGGCGATGTTGCGTGCGGTGATCGGCGCGACCTGCAGGATGCTGCGGACCAGAGCGTCGTGGTCGGCGAGCAGCTTGGCGAACTCGTGCAGGTTGGCGATCAAGGCGTCGAGTTGCGGCTCGTTGGCCAAGAGCGTGTGGGCCCGGTCGGCAAGCAGTGTCACGCCGTCGAACAGCCGTTGCATCGCAGCGCGCCGGGTGGTGATCTCCCCGAGAATCTGGTTGCCCTGCAACACAAGTGCGCCAAGGTCGGCCTTCTGCCGATGCAACAGCGCCGCGATGGTGTCGGCGTTGGTGATCAGCGTGCCGATCTGGTCGCGGCGGGACTGGATGACCCCGGCCAGTGAGTTCAGATTGGTCAGCGCTTCCGGTAGTGCGTCGGGCACCCCTTGCAGGCTGCCGCTCATCACCCGCACCGACTCGGCGATCTTGTCCGCATCGAGCGGCGACAGCGTGCTGGTCGCGCCCTCGAGCGTCTTCTGCAAGTCATACGGCACCTCGGTATGACTCAATTTGATGGTGTTGCCGGCGAGATGGCCCGCACCGGCGGGGCTGATCTCCAGGTACCGCGAGCCCAAGATGGTCGTGAGTTTGATGGCCGCACGTGTTTCTGTCCCCAGCCGGACGTTCTTGTCGGCTTTGAACGTCACCACCACGTGGTCACCGGCCAGCTCGACGTTCTGCACCTCGCCGACGTTGATGCCCGCGATGGTCACCGCATTGCCGGATTTGATCGCCGCGGCCTGGGCGAACTCGGCGGTGTACTGCTTCTTCCCGATGTCCAGGATGCTGACCAGCACCACGGCGGCGACCATCACGACGATGACCGTCAGGCCGATGACGCCGAGCCAGAATTTGTTGTAGTCCTCCAGGACTCGCTTGCGCCCGCCCGGGATGTTCTTCGGGCGCAGGGGGCCACCGAACAGGCTGCTCATCGGCACACCGCCGTGTGCCAGGTCTCGTTGCCGTTGCCCGGCGTCGCCGCCACGACGAACCGGCGGAACCAGTTGAGCAGACCGCGCCACAGCCCGAAATCGAGGTCGCAGACGTAGACGTCGATGTAGGTGCCCTCCTGGCCCGCGCGGGCAAGTCCCTTGAGCAGCAACGGCACATTGGCCACCGCGTACGCCAGGCGCTGCTTGCCGTCGGTCACGCTGTACTTCAGGAAACCCGGCTCCCGGTCGATGAACTGCTGCATTTGCGGCGTGATCGCGTTGACGATCGCCGACAGCCGCGTGACGTTGGCGGTGATGGACCCCACCGACGAGACCAGCTCGTCGCGCCGGCTGTTCAGCGCGGCGATCGACACCGAGGTTTCGTGCAGCATCGTCTGCAGATTGGCGCTCTGCGCGGCCAGTGTCGTCATCAGCCGGTCCAGGTTCGCGATCAAATCCCCAAGCGCGGCATCGGGACCCGCCAGTGTCTGCGTCAGCACCGACGCCTGCGTCGTCAGGGTCAGGATCGAGCCCTCGTTACCCTGGAACGCCTTGATGATGGCGTTGGTCAGATTGTCCACCTGCTGCGGATCGAGCTCGGTGAACAACGGCTCGAAACCGTTGAGCATGTAGGAGATGTCGAACGACGGATTGGTCCGGCTCTCCGGAATCTGCGCTCCGACAGCGAGTTTGCGCTTGTCGCCCTCACCCTGACTCAAACCCAGGTACCGCTGTCCGATGATGTTCTGGTAGGTCACCGAGGCCAGCGTGTTGGTGTACAGCGTCTGGTTGCTGCGCACCTGGAACGTGACCTTGGCCTGGTTGTCCGGCGTCAGCTCGATCTTGTCGACCCGGCCGACCCGAACACCGGCCACCCGGACGTCGTCACCTTCTGCCAGTCCCGACACATCACTGAAGATCGCCGAATAGCTCGAGGTGGGGCCCGCGACGTTGCGCTGCAAGGTCGCGAAGACCATCCAGGTGACGGCCACGGAGAAGACCAGGAACAGCGTCAGGAACACGACGGTGCTGCGCTTCAATTTCATGGCTGTCCCTCCGGGATCGGAGCGACGTGCACGTCCTGCCCCCGGGCCACCGGGCCCAACAGCAACTGAGTGGCGGATGTGGCTGGGCCACCGACGATCTGGCTCAACTGGTCCTTCTCGTTCTGGCTACCGACGGGCCCGACGGTGCCGCCGTAGAGCGGCGCGGACTGCTGCTGAACCTGGCCGGGTGCGCCGGCTTCGGCGGGTAGCGGCGGGCCGGGAGGTGTGGGCGCAACCACCGGGCCGGGCGCCGGCGCGGCTTGCGGCGCGGGTGGCGCGTTGGGGTCCGGCGGGCCGGGAAATTCCGGCACGATCGGAACCGAAAAGCGCGGCGGCGCAATGTTGGGACGGTTCTCGGTCACCCACGGTGGGGTCGCCATACCCATCGATTCCAGGCCGGGCTTGAGGTCGGGCGCGGTCGGGGTTTCCGGCGCGGTCTTGCAGCTCGGCCCCTCCATCGCGCCGTACCGCGGGCAGTCCGCCCGGGTGTACTGGCGCGACGGGTTCATCGAGATGACCGCTTTCCAGATGATGTGGCCGGTGTCCTGATTGACGCCCTCGTCGTAGATCTTGTTGGCCAGCGCCTGCAATCGTGTCGAGACGCCGTGGAATTCGCCGGCGTGGTCGGCCAGCACACCGATCGCCGGTGTCAGTCCGGTGCTGACCTGGATCATCCGGTCACTCTGGTGCTCGAAGGCATCCCCCAGCGTGCCAGTGGTATTCAGGCCACCCGACAGGAAATTGGTCAGCTGCGTGCGCTTCTCGGCGAACGTCCGCATCGGCTGCACCGAACTGTCCAGCGCGGTGAACAGCTCCGGCGACACGGTCCGCAGACTCTCGGCCGCCGCCTTGAGCGCGGACAACGTCGTCGGTCCGGTGTCGTCGGACTTCACGACCGTATTCAGTTGCCGCATGATCTCGTTCACGTCATGGCCGGCGTCGGTGATCTTCTGGCCCCGGCCGTGGGTGGCCTCGGCAATGGCGGCGAAGACGCCGACATTGTTGGCGTCGGGTGACTGGCCGACGGCCTTGAGCAGCTGGCGCAGCTTGGCCAGCACGTTCTGGAACAGCACCGTGGGCAGGGTCTGGTCTTCGAGCACGACATCACCGGAACGGATGGGGCGGGCCCCCTCGCCGTTCTGCACCAGCTGCACCGTCGACACCGCAAAGATGTTGGCGGGTACCACGCGCGCGGTCACGTTGTCGGGGATCTGCGCGGCGAACTGCGGCTGGATGTTGACGTGCACCACGTTCGGCTGACCGTGCTGCGACGGCGTCACACCCGACACCATGCCGACGATGACACCGCGGAACTTGACGTCGGACCGCTCGGGCAGACCGTCACCGATGTTGATGAGCTTGAGCTCCACCCGGACGAAGTCGTCAAGCTTGCCTTGCGATTTCACCACCATGAGGACCGCGGCGAACGAGGCGATCACCGCGAAGCACAGGCCGATGACGCCCAGCTTGTGGTCGGTGGAGCCGCGCGGGTCGTGGTCGAAGGAGTTGCCCATCAGCCACCGAACCTTGCACCACTGATGACGCCCCACAGCGCCATGGTGAGCAGCATGTTGACGATCATCACGACGGTGACGCTGCCGCGCATCGCCCGGCCGGCCGCGACGCCGACGCCGGCCGGGCCGCCGGAGGCGAAATAGCCGTAGTAGCACTGGATGGTCGACGAGATGAACACGAAGATCACCGCTTTGACGGTGGCGAACAGCACGTCGCGGCCCTCGAGGAACAGTCCGAAGTAGTGCAGGTAGGTACCCGTGGACTGCCCGGCGACGACGCTGACCAACTGGCACGACAGGTAGGCCAGGGCCAGCGCCGCGAGGAACAGTGGGACCACCGCGATGACCGAGGCCACCACCCGCGTCGCCACCAGGTAGGCCACCGAGTTGATGCCGAGGGTGTCCAGTGCGTCGATCTCGTCATTGATCCGCATGGCACCCAGTTGCGCGGTGAACCGGCAGCCGGCCTGCGCGATGAAGGCCATCGCGATCATCGCCGGCGCCAGTTCTCGGGTCGTCGCGAAGGACGAGACCAAGCCGGTAGCGGGCCCCAGACCCAACAGGTTCAGCGCGTTGTAGCCCTCGACCGCGACCAGCGCCCCGGCCGTGACACCAAGAACCCCAGCAACATTCAGCGTGCCGCCGCCCACCACGATGGAGCCGTTGCCCCACGTGATGTCCGACAGCAGCCGCAGCAGTTCCTTGCGGTAGCGCAGCCACATCGTGGGCATGGCGAGCACGACCTTGCCGAAGAACTCGACCATGTGGCCGGTCCGCCCGGCACCCTTCAGCAGCCCGCGGCCGACCGCGGAGAACGGCCGCAGCAGACCCGGGGTGAATGTTGACGGAGCTGCCATGTCAGATCGACGTCTTCGGGAACACGACGACGTACAGCTGGCTCATCACCACGTTGACGATCATCATCAGCAGCACCGACTCCACCACCGCGGCGTTGACGGAGTTGGCCACACCGGCCGGACCGCCGCGGGTGTCCAGCCCCTTGTGGCAACTGATCACCGCCACGATGACACCGAAGACGACGGCCTTGACCATCGCCAGCGCGAGGTCGCCGACGGTGGAGAACGACGAGAACGTCGCGATGAACGAGCCCGGGGTGCCGTTCTGCAGATAGACATTGAACATGTAGCTCGCCAGGTAGCCGACGAAGCTCGTCACGCCGGTCAGCAGCACACCGATGAGAACCAGGGCGACCAGCCGCGGCACCACGAGGCGCTGGATCGGGGACACGCCCATGACCTCCATGGCGGAGATTTCCTCACGCATGGTGCGCGAACCGAGATCCGCGCAGACGGCCGAACCGACGGCCGTCGCCAGCAGCAGCGACGCGACCAGCGGAGCGCCCTGCCGGATGACGACTAGCCCGGTGGCCGCACCCGACAGGGATGACGCACCGACCTGGCCGGCCAGCAACGCGAACTGGATCGAGAGCGTCACGCTGATCGGAATGGTCACCAGAACCGTTGGGGTGAAGGCGGTTCCGGCCATGAACGCGGCCTGGTCCAGGAATTCGCGCACCTGGAAGCGGCCCTTGACGATGTCGAAGAACAGATACTCCAGCGTCCGCAGCCCGAGCACGATCTGCCCGCCGGCGGTGCTGAGCGATGCGATCGGGTGGTTCTGCAGGTAGCGCTTGACCCAGTCGATGGCCTCGGCGATGGCGCCCCACTTCGCCAGTCCCCGTGGTTGTGCCTGGTCGGTCATCGAGCCGCTGCTTCCTTGCCGGACACCGGCCACTCGGTGGCGATGCCGCGGCACACCAGTTCATTGCTTGCCAGGGTCTGCGCGAGCAACTCCTCGCGACTCGGCTTCTGTCCGTAGCGAAGGGCGATACCGAACGGGATGGCGCAGATGGTCTGGGCGGTGGCGCGCACGTCGACGTCGGCCCGGATGTAGCCCTGGTTGATGCCGTCGCGCAGCATGGTCGCGAGAACGCGGGCGCCGTCATCGAAGAGACGCTGGAACTCCTCGGTCATCTGCTGATCGACGCCGGCGGCCTGCACGACGATCAACTGCATGAGGCGCGGCTCGTCGGCCAACAGTTCGCTGTAGGCCATACCGATGCCCAGAAGGTGATCACGGAACTCGATGATGGACGTCAGCTGTCCCGGCCTGGAGTCGCCGATCGCGGCGAGCACGCGCGCGTTCACCTGGCGCACCGCGTGGTCGACGATGTCACGCTTGTTCTCGAAGTACCGGTAGAACATCGAGTGCCCGGAACCGAGGCGCTTGGCGATGTGACTGATCGAGGTCTGGTGATATCCCCGCTCAGCGAACTCCGCCAACGCCGCTTCGATGACCTCTTCACGCACCAGCTCAGCGCGTTTCGCACGCTGGCGTTCCGCCATGGTCGCGCGCACCTCGCCTGTCACGCGGATCACAGTAGCGTATCGATTCCGGTTTGGGACACACTCTTCGCGAAACGGAATGAACTGTCTCGCGAGAAGAGCGTTTGGGCCGCGCCGGTTTGCTGAATTCCGCACTTGACGTTGCCGCTGCACAGTAGGGCGGGTTCCTCGGCCACGGGGCCGTTTGGGCATTTTCACGAAATACCCACAGCTTCGGGTGGTGCCGTGGTAGGCCGCAGCGCCGCACTATCCTGCCCCAATGGCAATGGATCGGATCACCGTCGAAGTTCGGGATGGCATCGCCTACGCGACGCTCAACCGGGCCGACAAGATGAACAGCCTGGATCTGCCGATGCTGGAGGCGCTCGCCACGGTCCCCGGCCGATTGGCTCGCGACCGTTCGGTGCGCGTCGTGATTCTGCGTGGCGACGGGCGTGCGTTCTGCACCGGGCTGGACTTCGCCGGAGCAAAGCTGCAGGGATTGAGTGCCGTGCGCAACTTCGGCAAGTTCCCCGGACAGAAGACGAACCTGTTCCAGAAGGCCTGCTGGGCTTGGCGTGAGTTGCCGGCACCGGTGATCGCGGCCGTGCATGGCCACTGTTACGGCGGCGGACTGCAGGTCGCCCTGGCGGCGGACTTCCGGATCGCGACGCCGGACTGCAAGCTGTCGGTCATGGAGGCCCGGTGGGGCCTGATTCCGGACATGACCGGGTCGGTGACTCTGCGTGAGCTCCTGCCGATGGATGTGGCCAAGCGGCTCACCATGACCGCGGAGGTGTTCTCCGGCACCGACGCGCTGGGCTACGGACTGGTCACCGCCGTCGCCGACGATCCGTTGCTGGCCGCCGAGGAGCTGGCCGCCCAGCTGATCGAGCGGTCGCCCGACGCACTGGCCGCAACCAAGAAGCTGTTCGACTCGACCTGGACGTCGACGCCACGGTGGGCGTTCTGGTCCGAGTCGCTGTTGCAGCTACGACTGCTGCGGGGGCGCAATCACCGGTTGGCACGCAAGGCCGGCCGTGACGGCAGTCCGGCCTGGGCGCCGCGTTCGCTGGGCTGACTTCCGGACTTGTCGTCTGGCTTCGACTTGGGGTTGGGCTTGGGCGTCAGCGCCTTCGTCGCTTTCGTCAGCTCCTTTGCCACACCGGACAGCGGGTTGGGCAACTGCCCGACTGTCTGCGCCGGCAACGTCTTCTTCGGTTTCTTCGGCGTCGTCTGAGTGAGGCTGACACCGGGGGCGGCAGCCGCGGTCGTGACGGACTTCGGCGCCGCCACCGGCGTCGAGGCACCGGGCTGCATCGCCGCGGCGCGGACCTTGTTCGCCTCGGTGACGACGGCGTTGGCCACGACGTTCACGGCGTTGGTCACCACGCCCCCCGCGGTCTGGACGCCCGCCAGGAACGCGCGCAGCGGATTGCCGCTCTTCGCCAGTTCCTGAGCGACCGCATCGGGTACGTGGAACGCGCCGGCGAGGAAGAAGTTGAAGCCCGGGAAGATCACTGCCGCAACCACATTGATGACGCCGATCACCGCGACCTGGAACACGCCGCGCGGCATGACCGTCGGCTCCGGGTTCCGCACGACGGGCGCGTTGAGCGCGTCGTAGGTCTGCTGGCGGAACTGCTGGAACGCGTCGAGCACCGCGGCCGGGCCGCCGGGGATCGCGGGAGGAATGTTGAGCAGGCCCATCACGCCGACCTCGAAGGCGTTGAGCGCCCGCTTCGCCGGAATGGCGGCGTCGGCATCGATCGCCTTGTCCATGGCGGCGGCCGTGGGTCCCGTCATCGACGCGGCGGCGATGCCGAGGGCCTTGAGCGGTCCGTTGGCCGGCAGCGCGGCGAGGAAGACGCCCGGCTCCTGCAGCGTGGTGGTGACACCTGTCGTGACGGTCTGCGCCAGCAGTGGACAGATGATGGAGCAGTAGATGCCCTGGTTCTTCACGAAGCTGGTGAGCAGTCCACCCGGCGGAACTGTTGCGGTCAAACGGATTTCCCGTGTCACAGTCGGCGAAGGATGGCCGGCGGCCGGGACAGTGGCCGCCGGTGGCGCGATGACGGCCGCGGCAACGGCGGTCGCGGCGAGAGCGGCGGGCAGGCGTGCGGACAGTTGCATCGTGATCCCCTTGCGCAGCGGTGTACGGGTACCACGATCCGGCGGGCCGTTCGGTTCAATCGGCGCGGGAACCGATTTGCGCGGTCAGTGCGCCGAGGCTGATGAGCAGGTTCCTCGTCGGCGGTTGCGCGAGGTCAGCGACCGTGGTGGTGTTCAGCGACGCATAGAACGCCGCTTTGGCCTGCGCCAACGCCGAGCGGAGCCGGCATGCCGACTGCAGCGGGCAATCCAGCCCGCTGCAGTCGACCAGCTCGGTGTCACCGTCGTCTTCCAGCGACCGCACCACATCGCCCAGGCGGGCGGTACGGCCGGTGGCGGTGAGGGCAAGCCCGCCGCCGCGACCGCGGTCCGCGTCCAGCCACCCGGCCGCCGCCAGATGCGCGCACGCCTTGGTCGCGTGCGTGTAGGAGATCTGCATGTCTTCGGCGATCTGCCGCGTCGAAATCCGCTGTCGGCCGTCTTCGGCGGCGAGCCGGATCAAGATCCGCAGCCCGACGTCACTGAAACCGGTCAACCGCACACGGCCACGCTATTTAATCGCCATATCCGATGCAAATAAAGCGTGGCCGCATGCCCGGTCAGCTCACCAGGTGCTTCTTGAGCTCCGTGCGAGCCAGGGCGTTCTTGTGCACCTCGTCGGGCCCGTCGGCGAAGCGCAGGGTGCGGATGCCCGCGTACATGGCCGCGAGCGGGAAGTCCTGCGACACCCCGCCGGCGCCGTGCACCTGGATGGCCTTGTCCAGAATCCACTGCACGGTGAGGGGCGTGGCGATCTTGATGGACTGAATCTCGGTGTGCGCGCCGCGATTTCCGACGGTATCCATCAGCCAGGCGGTCTTGAGCACCAGCAGGCGCAGCTGCTCGATGCGGACACGGGATTCGGCGATCCAGTCGCGGATCACGCCCTGCTCGGCCAGCGACTTGCCGAACGCGACCCGGCTCGCGGCCCGCTGACACATCATCTCGACGGCGCGCTCGGCGACGCCGATCGCCCGCATGCAGTGGTGGATGCGGCCCGGCCCGAGACGGGCCTGGGCGATGGCGAACCCGCCGCCCTCCTCACCGATCAGGTTGGACACCGGCACCCGCACGTCGGTGAACCGCAGTTCGGCGTGCCCGCCATGGTCGTGGTCGTCGTACCCGAACACCTCCATGCCGCGCAGCACCTCGAGGCCCGGGGTGTCGCGAGGAACGAGGATCTGCGACTGCTGGCGGTGACGTTCCGAGCTGGGATCCGTCTTGCCCATGACGATGAACACCTTGCAGTTGGGATTCATCGCGCCGGTGATCCACCACTTGCGACCGTTGATGACGTACTCGTCGCCGTCACGGACGATGGACAGCTCGACGTTGGTGGCGTCCGAGCTTGCCACGTCGGGTTCGGTCATGGCGAAGGCCGACCGAATCTCGCCGTCCAACAACGGTTCCAGCCACCGGCGCTGCTGCTCCTCGGTGCCGAACTCGTTGAGCACCTCCATGTTTCCGGTGTCCGGGGCCGCGCAGTTGAACACCGCGGGTGCCAATTGGATACTGCGGCCGGTGATCTCGGCCAGCGGGGCGTACTGCAGGTTGGTCAGACCCGCACCCTTCTGCCCCGGCAGGAACAGATTCCACAAACCGCGACGACGGGCCTCGGAGCGCAACTCGGTGAGCACCGGGACGCTGTCCCACGCCCACCGGTTGTCCAGCGCGGCAAGCTGCTCGTGGAACGTCTTCTCGGCGGGATAGACGTGGCTCTCCATGAACGCCGTGAGTTCGGCGACCATCTCGTTGGTCTTGGCGTCGTAGGCGAATTCCATATCAGTGCTCCTTGAGTGCGTTGAGGCCGGCGTCCAGCAGGAAGTGCACCGCGTCACCGGCGAACGAGAACCCGTCGCCGACGGTCTGTCCGTTGACGTAGCGGTAGTGGATACCCTCGAAGATGCCCGCCATCTTGAAGAAGGCGAGGCCCAGGTAGAACCCGAAATCGCCCAGCGGGCGGTCGATTCCGGCGCGGTAGCGGTCGATGATCTCTTGTTCGGTGAGGAAGCCGGGGGCTTCGCTGACATCGGAGACCTCCCCGTTGCCCGATGCGGCCAACCGCCCGTAGGCCACCATCAAGGCCAGGTCGGTGAGCGAGTCGCCGATGGTGGCCAGTTCCCAGTCGATCACCGCGGCAGGACGGTCCCCGGCGTCGAAGAGCACGTTGTCCAGCCGGTAGTCACCGTGCACGATGCCCGGCGCCGAGTCGGCCGGAACCCGTCCCGCCAGAGCCTGATAGAGCTGCTCCACGACGGGCAGGTCCCGGGTGCGCGCGGCGAGGAACTGCTTGTGCCACCGGCCGACCTGGCGCCCGAGGAAGCCTTCGGGCCGGCCGAAGTCGGCCAGCCCCACCGAGGCGGGGTCGACGGAATGCACCGCGACCAGCGTGTCGATGAGCCGCTCCGAGATGCGCCGCGTGCGCTCGGTTCCCAGGTCCTTCAGTTCGGCGGCTTGCCGGTATGGCGTGCCGTCGATTTCGGCCATCACGTAGAACGGGGCGCCGAGCACGGATGCGTCGTCGCAGAAGCCGTACACGACGGGCACGGGTACCGCGGTGGGCGCCAGTGCCGACATCATCCGGTATTCGCGGCTCATGTCGTGCGCCGTGGCGAGCAGCTCGCCGACCGGGGGCCGACGGACGATCCAGGACGAATCACCGTCTGTGACACGGTAAGTCAGATTGGACTTGCCGCCGGCGATCAACGTCGCCGACAGCGTGGCGCCGGCACCGGGCACGGTGGACGACAGCCACACGCCGAGGCGATCCAGGTCCAGCCCCGGCAGTTCGACATGTGCACCGGCGGCCATCAGACGCCACCGCCGAGGAGCACGCCGCCGTCGATCGTCAGGGTCTGGCCGGTCATCCAGCCGGCGTCATCCGACAGCAGGAACGCCACCACCGAACCGATATCCTCCGGCACGCCAAGACGTTTGAGCGCATAGTGCGCGCTGACCTCTTCTTCACGGCCTTCGTAGAGCGCGGTCGCGAAGCGCGTCTTGACGACGGCGGGCGCAACCGCGTTGACGCGGATGTTCGGACCCAGCTCGACGGCCAGCTCCTCGGTGAGGTGAATGACCGCGGCTTTCGACACCCCGTAGAAGGCGATACCCGGCGCGGGCCGCAGCCCGGCGATCGATGCGACATTGACGATCGCGCCGCCGTGTTCGCCCTGCCAGGCCCGGTTCACCTTCTGCACCCACGAGAGCGCCGACAACACGTTGACTTCGAGAATCTTGCGCGCGGCGTCCATGTCGATGTCCATGAGCGGTCCGTACACCGGGTTGATGCCGGTGTTGTTGACGAAAAGGTCGGCACTGCCGAAGGTTTCGATCGCCTTCGCCACCACGGCATCCTGATGCTCGGTGTCGTCGCCGCGGCCGGCGACGGCCAGCGCGACATCCGGTCCACCGAGGGTCTCGACGGCGGCGTCCAGCGCTTCCTGCTTGCGGGCCGTGATCACCACCTTGGCGCCTTCGTCCACCAGACGCTGGGCGATGGCGAATCCGATGCCACGACTGGCACCCGTGACGATCGCGGTCTTTCCTTCGAATCGCGTGCTCATGTCAACTTCCTCGTGGGGGGGGTTGCGGTACTGGGCCCCACAACGTGGGACACATAGGCGAAGTGTGCCACACTGGCACACAGCCGCGCAATGTCCCATAATGGGTAAATGTCCGGAGCAGAATCGACGACCCACTCCCCGCGACTGGGGACGGCATTGAGCCGTCAGGCCGCGGTCGACGCTGCAACTCGCCTGTATCTGGCGGGCGAACCGGTCGACATGTCGGCGCTCGCCACCGAACTCGGGATCGGCCGCTCGACTCTCTACCGGCTCGTCGGAAATCGCGAAGACCTTCTCGCGACCGTGCTGGCCGAGGCCACCGAACGCACGTTTCGCCGAGCCCACGCGGAGGTCGTCGCGGAGGCGGAAGCCAAGGGCGAATCGCGCGGTGGTACCGGATTTCTCCTCGCGGTGATGGACCGCTTCCTGAACGCCGTTGTCGACGCGAAACCGCTGCAGGCGGTGTCACACCGTGAGCCGCTCCTGATCGTGCGGCTCATGCTGCTGCCCGGACTCGTCGAGCAGACCGCAGGCCGTCTGGTCGGTGAGCTCCTCGACGCCGAGGTCGCGGCCGGTCGAATGGAATTGCCGCTACCCACCGCCACTTTCGGCCTGGCGCTCATTCGCATGTGCGACGCGCATCTCTACGCGCCACTCCTCGGTGGCGGCGCCCCCGAGATCGGCACCGCACTCGACCTGGTGGCCGCGCTACTCGGCCACAGCCGATCCGACGAAGACTGAATCCTGTTGCGGCAGTCAGTTCGACGTTGCAGCAGCCAGATTGTCCGCGACTTCCGCTTCCCAACTCTCGATGGAATGCCTGGTGTCGATCTCGAACTCGAAGCGGTCCGTAATATCCGGCGTCACATCTTCGACGTCGACATAGAACTGCTCGTACCAGCGGCGCTGCTGATACACCGGCCCGTCCTCCTCGGTGAGCAGCGGGTTGTCGATGCGGGCCTTGTGCTTCCAGATCTCGACGTCCTGTTCGAAGCCGGTCTGCACGCCCTCGATGAAAGTCCTTGCGAGGTCGGCGTTTTCCTCTTCGGTCAGGCCCGGGAGCTTCTTGACGATGGCACCGTACTGCAAGACGAACGAGTTCGGGCTGACCGGGTAATGCGAGTTGATCAGGATGGTGTCGACGGTCATGCCGTTGGCCACGCTGCGCAGCCGGTCGATCATGTAGGAAGGCCCGAAATACGAAGCCTCTGAATAGAGGATGGACGTCGGGTCATGGAAGGTGCTGACAACCATGTCGTCCCGCGGCGTCGAATCCATCACCTGGGTGGCGACATGACCTTCGAAGATGTTCTTGAAGTTCCGGGGAAATGCGTAGTGCACGTAGAAGAAATGCGCCATGTCGACCTTGTTGTCGATGATCTCGCGGCAGTGCGAACCTTCGATCAACTGGATGTTCCAGGTCCAGTCGGTCCAGGCGTCCGTGCCGTACCCCTCGATCTCGGGGATGTCGACTTCCGGCGGCGGGGTGTTGCCCTGCGGGTCATTCCACACGAACAGTTGTCCGTTGCGTTCGAGTGTCAGCCAGGAGCGGGTCCGCGCCAGCCGCGGCGTCCGTTTGGCGTAGGGCACCAATGTGCACTTGCCGTCTCCGCCCCAGCGCCAGTCGTGGAACGGGCACGCGATCGAGTCCCCTTTGACAGTGCCGTACGCCAGGTTGCCGCCCATGTGCCGGCAGTACGCGTCGAGCACGTTGAGCCGGCCCTGGCTGTCGGCGAACACCACCAACGACGTGCCGAACGCGTCGATCTGATGGGGCGCACCGTCGTTGAAGTCGCGGATCAGGCCGAGGCAGTGCCAGCCGCGGGCGAACCTCGTCGGGTTCTCCCCCGCCTCGATCTGCCGGATTTCCGTCAGCTCTTGATCCGTGACCGACATGCGCTCCTCCATCGTTGTTTTCAGCGGGGGTCAGCCAGCGCGGGCATCGGCGCGGTGAGCAGACCGACGACCATCGCGACGATGTTGTCCCTGGCCTCGGCCTCACCGAGAGCACCACGGGCCGCGTCGCGATGCTCATCCAGTTGGCGTTCATGGTCGGCGAGCAGGGTGTACATGACCGAGGCCATCGCCGCCATGCGTTGGCGCCGAAGCGCTTCCGGTAGGTGATCGAGGGCGCGCAGCAGCCGGGTGGTGAGGATTCGGGTGGCCGGCCACTGCTCCGACGTGAGCGTGAGTTCAGCCATGACGGGGTGATGGCGCACGCGTTCGAGGAAGCGCGCGTAGTGGCTCGACCCATCGGAGTACGGGGTGTCGAACAGCGGCTCAACCAGAATGGTCACCAGGGCGGTGATGCTGTCGTCAGGCTCCCCGGCACTTTCATGCTCGGCCAGCAGCGCCAGCCGCGCCTGTTCCAGTGGCGCCTGACGATGGCCAATGATGGCCTTGATCAAGCCATCTCGCGATCCGAAGTGATAGTGGACAGCCGAATTGTTCCGCTGCCCGGCAGCCACCGCGACGTCACGGAGCGACACTTCCGGGCCGGATTCCGCGATCAGGCGCTCACCGGCGAGGAGCAGCTCCGTGCGGGCATCAGACCGACTCACAGGCTTCAGTGTAGTTCTCTGGCTTCAGATTGCAATCACTGACGCTTGACCAATTAAGCGACGACGCTTATTTTGAGGTGGTTCGTCCCGCCATGCGCTGGCTCCCCGGAAGGAAACCCATGACCGTCTCTTATGGACCGATCTGCCAAATCGCCTGGGTCACCGCGGACATCGAGGCGACCGAGCAGTTGCTGAGCAAGCAGTTCGGGATCGGTTCATGGGTCCGGATGCCCGACATCGAGTTCGGGCCGGAGAGCTGCCGCCTGCACGGCGAGCCCGCCGACTTCACGGCCCACATCTCCTTGTCCTACTCGGGCGACATGCAGTTGGAGCTGATCGAACCGGTGCGCGGCAAAAGCATCTACACCGAATTCCTGGCTCGCAGCGGCCCGGGCCTGCACCACGTGTGTTTCGAGCCGGCCGATTTCGACGCCGCCGTGGCGTCGGCGCAAGAGCAGGGTCTGGCCATCGTCCAGGAGGGTGAGATGTCCGGCGGGTTGATGCGTTTCGTCTATGTCGACGGCGCGTCGGCCGGGGTGCCGTATATCGAGCTCGGCAAGTTCAGCCCCGAGATTCACGCGATGTTCGAGTACATCAAGACCGCCGCGGCGGGCGCGTGATGATTCCGGAAACAGTATCAGCACAAAGTGTTTCGTCATTCTCCGACGAGGTCGACGTTCTCGTCGTCGGGCTCGGCATGGCAGGAGGCTGCGCAGCGGTGGAAGCAGCCGCCTCAGGTGCGCGCGTACTCGTGCTGGAACGTGCCGCGGTGGCCGGCGGCACCACGGCGATGGCCGGCGGCCACTTCTACCTGGGCGGCGGCACCGCGGTCCAGGAGGCAACCGGCCAGGACGACTCCGCCGCCGAGATGGCCAAGTATCTGACCGCGGTCTCCAAAGAGCCTGTGCCGGAACTGATCAACGCCTACTGCGAGGGCAGTCCCGAACATCTCCGGTGGCTGGAGGCCCTGGGCTTCGAGTTCGAGCGCAGTTACTACCCGCACAAGGCCGTCATCCAGCCGGAGACGCAGGGCCTGATGTACACCGGCAACGAGCAGGTGTGGCCGTACCGCGAGCAAGCGGTTCCGGCACCGCGAGGTCACAAGGTCCCGGTGCCCGGCGATACCGGCGGCGCGGGCATGGTGGTCAAGCTTCTCGTCGAGCGACTGGGCGAACTCGGCGCGGAAATCCGTTACGAAACAGGCATATCCGCACTCGTCGTCGACGATGACCGGGTCGTCGGCGCAACCTGGAAGCACTTCGGTGAGACGGGCGCCGTGCGGGCGAAGTCCGTCGTCCTGGCCACCGGCGGATTCGTGATGAACCGCGAGATGCTGGCGCAGCATGTGCCTCGACTGGCCGATGAGCGCGTTTTCGCCTTGGGCAGCACCTATGACGACGGCATCGGAATCCGACTCGGTCAATCCGTCGGCGCCGCGACCAGATACCTGGACCAGGCATTCATGACCGCTCCGGTATATCCGCCCGCCACCCTCCTCACCGGCCTGATCGTGAACCACAACGGGGACCGGTTCGTCGCCGAAGACTCTTATCACGCACGAACTTCCGCCTTCGTCCTCGAACAGCCCGACAGCGTCGCGTACCTCGTCGTCGACTCACGTCATGTCGAGATGCCGACGATGCCGTTGGTTCAGTTGATCGACGGTTGGGAAGATGTCGCCGAGATGGAGGCGGCACTCGGCATCCCGGCCGGCCGGTTACAGTCCTCGCTCGACAGGTACAACGCGAATGCGGCACGCGGCGAGGACCCCGACTTCCACAAGGCGACAACGTATCTCGAGCCGCAGGACGTCGGCCCATGGGCGGCGTTCGATCTGAGTCTCGGCAAGGCGTTCTACAGCGGTTTCACCCTCGGCGGTCTGGCGATCTCGGTCGACGGGGAGGTGCTCCGCGACGATGGCACCGCCATTGCCGGGCTGTACGCCGCCGGCGCCTGCGCCTCCACCATCGCGCAGGACGCCAAGGGATACTCCAGCGGCACCCAGCTCGGTGCCGGTTCATTCTTCGGCCGTCGGGCAGGGCGCGCCGCCGCCGTAGCGGCGACGGGAGCCTGATCCCGGTAGCGTTGCAGATGATGACCGGACAAGCCGACCTGCCCACGATCATGCCCGCCGCGTTCATCGGCCACGGCAGTCCGATGAACGCCGTGGAACACAACCGGTACACGGCCGCATGGACAGAGTTCGGCCAGTCGGTACCACGGCCCCGGGCGATCCTGGTGGTCAGTGCGCACTGGTACATCAACGCCACCGCGGTCACCGCCATGGCCCATCCCCGCACCATCCACGACTTCTACGGCTTCCCGCAGGAGCTGTTCGATGTGCAGTACCCCGCGCCGGGACTTCCCGAGCTGGCCGACGAGATCGCCGAGACCGTCAAACCGACGTGGGTCGGGTCCGACCGGGACAGCTGGGGCATCGACCACGGCACCTGGTCGGTGTTGGTGCATGCCTTCCCCGATGCCTCGATCCCGGTGGTGCAGTTGTCGATCAACGCCGAGAAGCCGTTGGAGGAGCACGTCGCGCTCGGCGCGCAACTGGCCGAATTGCGCAGCCGCGGAGTGCTGATCGTCGGTAGCGGCAACATCGTGCACAACTTGCGGGCCATGAACGCCCGGCTACCCGACAGTGGATTCGATTGGGCCACAAGGTTCGACGACGCGGCAGCCGATCTGCTCACGGCGGTACCGGCCGACATTCTGCGGCTTCGGGAACATCCCGACTTCGCCGCCGCCGCGCCGACCCCGGATCATTTCATCCCGATGCTCTATTTCGCCGGGCTGTGCGCAGCCGCCGACACCCCGGCGCACGTGCTCGTCGACGGCTACACCTACGGTTCGCTGTCCATGACGTCATACACCCTGACCTGACACACGCTCACGCAGTGCTGGTGGCGTCAACCTCCGTCGCACCGGCGGGTTTCAGGGTCTCGGCCGGAGTTGCGTACGCGTGGCGACGGTTGAGGAACTGGTGACGCGCATTTTCGCCGACCAGCGTGCGTACCTCGTTCAGCAGGGCACGTCGGCCCCGGTGCTGCTGGCGCAGCAGCCGGCCGGCCGAGCCGAACAGCCGAGCCGGACTCAGCACCTGCGAGGGCTTCTCCCGGTGCGTGAAGAGATCGAGGAACCGCCCGATCTGCCCCTTGTCATGCAGGTCCGCGACCATCTGCGGGAACACTGCCGGCACCCGCCCCGCCTTGCCCAGATCGTTGGCGAACCAGTAGTGATCGGAGAACTCGCGGTCGCGCCACCGGCCCCAGCGCGCCAGTGCCGCGTCCTGCGCTTCCGGTGAACCGCCCAGTCCCGCAACGATTGCCGGCACCGCCGCGTCAACCTGTGCGAATGCGTCACCGATCCCCCGCCCGGGCGACGGATCCTTGAAATGACCGGCGTCGCCGACCAGCATCCACCCGGGTCCGCACGGGTCCCGGAAGAAACCGTTGTAGTGGACCATCCCGAACAACTTGCCGACTCGCTGAGCGCCCTCGAGCGCCTCGGCCACCGGTTCACAGCTCAGGGCGTGGTCCATGAAGCTGCGTTCGAGGTTGGTGCGGAATCGCGGTAGCTCATTCAGCTCGGGGATCACGATGACCTGATACAGCCCGTTGTCGGCCGCCGCGCCGATCACGAACTTGTCGGCCCACCGATGGAAGACGTTGGTCGGCTCCTCCGGCATGTTCGCGCCCTCGAAGAACGCCCAGTACGCAAAACGTTGATTCGGTACGACGTTGTACTTACGCGCCGCAACAAGATTCGCGACGGTCGAGTTGCGGCCGTCGGCGCCGACGACGAGCCTGGCACGGAGTTCGTTCTCGTGGCCACCGTTCCTGACGCGCACGCCGGTGACCCGGCCGCCGTCCCGCAGCAGTCCGGTGACGTCGGCGGCCATCCGTACCTCTGCCCCCGCCTGCTCGGCGGCGCCGACCAGAATCGGATCGAGCAGGGTGCGCCGGACGGAGGCACTACCGCCGACGTCGCCTGCACGTTGCGGCCATCTGACATTGAACTGGAAGTCCTCGGCGCGGGAATTGGACCGCATCATGAACGGCGCACCGGTGGCGTGCAGTTGGTCCGTCACGCCAAGGCGATCGAGAAATGCCAACCCGTCGGCCTCGAAGATGTGGGTCGACAGGGTGTCCCGTGGAAACGTCGCGCGTTCGACTACCGCAACGTTCACACCCTGCCGTGCCAGCATCGCGGCCAGCGGCGAGCCGGCACACCGAGCACCGACGATGACGACGTCAAATCCTTGGGCCAACATGGTTGCTCCCGAAGTTCGCACTGCGCCGAGGCGGGCCGCACCCGGCGCAGCTGGGAAAAGCGTACGCCGCACAATGCGTGACGTACAGCAATTCTTCAGGGCTTTGCCGTGCTTACCTGAAACGGAATTTCGCCGGTTTTATCACAACACCGTCAATGCCACGACGCGCTAGACCCGTTGTTCCACAGCAGTTCTGACGTAACTGTGGTTGCGCGCGACGATGGCGTACTCACGCCACCGACAGGCCGGCGCGCCATGAATTGCATCAAAACTGTTCGCTTGCAACTGGATTCGTCACCGTAACGCTCATGATGTCGGCCGTCGAGTCCGCCGAAAACTGCGAAACCTGTTGTGCGCACGTACTGCTGCGCACGGCAGCGGTGCTACGACAAAGCGGGTCCGGGAGTCGGCGACGTCGTAGTGGAGGTCGACGGAACCGAACTGGGAGGCTGCAATCCGTAGCCGGCCTGCGGGCCCGGCGGCGTGCCGTACGTCTGCGGAGGTCCGGGCAATGCGCCGTAGCCCATTTGCGGGTTGGTACCGGGCTGCGGGCCATACGCCGGGAACTGCGAGCCGTACCCGGGCGGTGTCAGATGCGAGCCGGCAAGGAGCTTCGACGCCACGAAAGCCGCTGCCTGGTCCGTGTAAGCGGGAACATAGCCCTGCGTGTGTCCACTCCAAGAGTTGCCCGCACCGGCGTGGCAGATCGGGTCGGCAGGATTACAGAGGTCGATCGCCTTGGGACTGAGCGGTGAGTTCTGGGTCGGCGGCGCTCCGTCGGTGCGGTCTGCCTGGTTGCCGAAAGTAGCGACGGCCGCGATGTTCTTGTTGTACTCAGGCGGCAACGGATCACCCCAGTTGATGCCGGAGAAGCCGGCCACGATGTTGACGACGCTCGCGCCTTGCGAGTAGCCACCCAGAACGATCTTTGTATCGGGGCAAGCCGACGCCGTGGACTTGATGTGAGCAATCGCGTCCTTGGCCCCCTCGCCACTGTGCCGCTGCGTGATGGTGGCCTTGTAGTTCACCGCATACGACCTGATGGTCAAGCCGCCGGCCTGCTTGCGCAGCGCATCAACGAGGGCATCCCCGACCCGGCCCATACCTGCCGGCTCGTCGGTGCCGCGCGCGAAGATGACTTCGGCGTCGGGACAGTCGTCGGCAGCAGCCACCGGCGCCACGCCCGTGATGACGAGCGGGGCCGCAACCGTGAGCAAAGCGACCGCGCCAGCAACGACCGCGCGATGTACGTGGCGAAACAGCATCTCCGCATCTTACCCGCATACAGGAAAGTAAGACAAAACTCTGACCAGCAAATATTCATCCCACAGCAATTAGCACCGCGTTCACATGCGCGATCCAGTCAGGTTTCCGGCAAACTCGGCGACCGGGACCCCACCTTCCAGCAGCGCGGGTACCGACCGCGCCGGCCGGTATAGTCGCCGGCGTGGGTGCTCGTTCCGACCAGGCTTCCGCACCCATGGTGCGGGCGCATTCGTGGTGCGCCCCGTCTTTTCTGTCCTCGATCTGGAACCGCGCCCGCCTGGCGCCCCTGAACAAATTCGCGCGCTGATTTCCGCTGCCCGAACGTTCACCCCTCCAGGTCCTGTGATGAGAAATGAAGCCATCTCTGTACGCCGTTGCGGCGTCGTTGTACCTCGCTGAGTACACCCTCTATTCGAACTCCTCCGCGACCGTTCTCTTGAACGCGTCGATCTCGGATTTCTTTCGCGTGCCCTACGGGCTGGCCGCAAACGTCGGCGTGGCCTTTCTCGCCGGGTTCTGTGCGACCCTCCTGCCGGCCGGCCTGCTACTGCACCGCTGCCGGCCGCTCACCACGTTCTACGTCAGTTCGGCAGCGCTCGCGGTACTCGGCGTCGCCGCGAGCCTCAGCCCGTCGTTCTGGATCCTCATCGTGGTCCGGTTCCTGCAGGGCGCGGCGTCGGCCGTGCTGGCACAGCAGTTGTTCCGGATCGCGCGACAGCAGTTCTATCCCGATCACCACACGGCATTCCTCGGCACCTGGGGGTTCGTGGTGTCGGCGTCAGCGCTGTGTTCACCACTGATCACCGCCGTGCTCAACGACGCGTGGGGGTGGCGGGCCTTCCCGTACGAGACGGTGCTGACGACGGTCATGTCGATTCCGCTGCTGGCATGGGGCGCGCGGACACAGGCACCCGAGCCAGACACTGCGCCCGAGAGCTCCCGCCAAGGTGCGGGTTTGATCATCGGTTTCGGGCTGGCGCAGGTCGTCATCTTCCTGGCGGCCGGGACGACGAGCGACCTGACGACCAAGGCCGCGTTGAGCGCGCTGGCGACGGTCCTGGGTGTCGTGGTCATCGGCGCCTGCCGATCGTCGGCCGGGGCCGGAGGTCGCCGGCCGATTCTGTATCGCAGCTTCCTGATCGTCTTCGTGGCGGGCATCGCGACCAACGTCTTCACCTTGGTGGTGATCTATGTCCTGCAACGGGTGCACTCTTTCACCTCGTACCGGGCGGCGCTCGTTCTCGTGCCCATGGCGGTGGTCGCGGGTCTGCTGCCGATCTCGAGGTTCGGCCGCCCCGGCGATGCCGCGAAGAACACCCGGTTGGTGGCTTACGGAGCGGCTTGTCTGGCACTGGCCGGCTGCTGGATCGCGGTCAGCGCCGAGCATGTGGGTTCGTCGCTGATCAGTGCCACTGTGATGGGCGGCGCCATGGGCTTCCTCTGGAGTTCACTGGCCACCAACGTGCTGACGAGTTCCGGCCGGGTGACGTTCGATTCCGCGGTGTACCACTACCTGCGGGCGTTGGGCGCGGCCATCGGGGTGTCGGTAGGGGCAACGGCGATCGGCGGTTTCGCGGATCCGCACCGCCTGCTCATCTTCGCCGGGGTGCTGATCGCCGTCGTCGGGGTCATCGCGTCCGTCGCGGTACGGCCGGTCGTCACCGCTCCTATGGAGGTCCAACGGTGAGGCGCGACATCGTCTTCGCCTGGCCGCCCGGGCAACTCACCACGGACCCGCGCCTGGCCTACAACGGCATCTCGAAAACCTATGTGCGACAGGTGTTCGAGAGCCTCGTCGACATCGACCCGGTCACCGCCCAGCTGCGACCGTGGCTGGCGTCGTCGTGGCGTCGCCCCGATCCGCTCACCGTTGAGGTGACGGTCCCGCCCGGCCGGCACTTCTCCGATGGCACGCCGCTCACCGCAGAGCTGGTCCGAAACAGCTTCCGCGACATCATGACCGACCTTGCGGACGCCACTCCCCTGCCGGCGGCGGTTGCCGCGCTCACCGGACTGTCAGCCGTCGAATCACGCGGCGAGGCGGTCACGTTCCGGTTCGAGCGGCACAACGCCGCATTCCTGCACAGCCTCGCGGGTGTGAACCTGGCGGTCAGTAAGCCGTCGACCGGTGACATGCGCCTCGGCACCGGCTCGTGGGTGCCGGCGGAGTCGGGGTGCCTCGTCGATGGCAGGCATCGTCTGCGGTTCGACGCGCACGACGACAGATCCGCCGCGGTGCGCGCCGGTAGCACGGACGGCTTCGTGACGGCCGATATCCGCAACCCGGGGATCAGTTACGGCTTGTGCCCCAACGTATCCCGCGGTCCGCTCGCCGATCACCGAATCCGGCGTGCGTTGTCGCTGCTGATCGATCGTGAGCGACTGCGCCCGATCCTGCAGACGTGCGGCTACACCGTCGCCGGCTCGGTGCTCACGCCGACCGCGCTGCACTACCTGGATTGCTCAGACCAGTTGCGGCACGAACCGGCAGCGGCACACCGGTTGCTCGATGCGGCCGCCGCCGACGGGTTGCGATTCGAGGTGGTGTTCAACAGCTCGTTCTCCCCCGTCGACGCCGAACTGTTGTCCGCGGTTGCCGGCCAGTGGGCGGACCATCGCATCGAGCTGGTGCTGCACGACGTCGACTTCGGCGAGCTCCGGTCGCGGCAGCAGACTGGCGACTACGATTTCCGGTTCTTCTATTACACGGCAATCGATCCCGATGCGTTGCGGTACCAGTTCGCGGTCGATCAACGCAACGCGATGTGCCGCGTGGACCGCGATCGGCTCGACGACCTGCTCGACGCTCAGCTGCACTGCCCCGAGCCCGCCGAGCGCCGAAAGCTGGTGCACGACATCCAGTCCCACATCATCCATGACGGGCTGTGGCTGCCGATCGGCAACGTGCGCACCGTCGTCAGCCACCGACCGGACACCGTGCCCCGACTCGCGCTCGACGCCGAGGGCCTGGCGCGCTTCACCCATCTCTGAAACCGAAAGGCACCCAACGTGTCAGACCACACCACCGCACCCGTCGTCATCGTCGGCGCCGGCCTCGGCGGACTCGCCGCGGCGATCGCACTACAGCAGGGCGGCCACCACGCCATCGTGGTGGACAAGACCCGTGAGCTCGGCGAGGTCGGCGGCCCGCTCGGCATCTCACCACTGACGCTACGACTGTTCGGCGAATGGGGCATGCTCGAGCAGTTCAACCGGATCTCCTCTGCGACGCGCTATTTCGAGACACACGACCAGGCCGGTCACGTCGAGTCCGTCATCGACTACGCGGCAATCCCGGAAATCGGTTCGGAACACGGCCGGTTCGGATACGCCGACGCCGAGTTGTCGCCGCGCACCGTCCACCGGGCCGATCTGCATGCCCTGCTGGTGGCGCATCTCAGCCGGGACCGAGTTCGGCTGCGCCATCAGCTGACCGGTCTCGCCGAGCATGACGATCACGTCGAGCTCACGTTCGCCGACGACGCCGTCATCCGGACGCAGTTGGTCATCGGCGCCGACGGGCTGCGTTCCACTGTGCGTGGGCTTTTCAGCGATGACTCGATCAACTACTGCGGTTCGGTGATCTTCCGCGCCGTCAGCCCCGTCGACTGTCTCGGTACCCGCCCGAACGACCGGTTGCGCTCGTGGCATTCGGCCGACTACGCCAGACACGTCATCGCCATGCCGGTGCGCGCGGGCCGGCAGGTAGCGGTCGACGCGACCCTCGGTATCGACGAACCACCACTGCACCTGTGGTCGGCGCGTGCGGATTTGGCAGCACTGGCAAGGCAATTCGATGATTTCGAGACCGTTGTGGGTCAGCTGATCCGCGGCGCCACCGGGCCGGTGTACATGCACCCGGTCTACGACCGGGACCCCATCGCGCGCTGGACCACAGCGCGCGTCGCGCTGCTCGGTGACGCCGCGCATCCGATGACGCCGTTCGGCGGGCAGGGCGCCAATCAGGCGATCCAGGACGGTGCCGAACTCGCACGTCAACTGTCCGATGCGCAGGACGGTGATGTCGCCGCGGCACTCCAGCGCTACCAGGCCGTCCGGACCGAGCAGACAGCGGAGATTCAGCGGTCAGCGCGGCAGCTGGCCTCGCGGCGGGCGACCATCGCGATGCGGCTGACCGACGTGCTGGTCGACGCCTAGCCCCGCGGACGCCGAAACCTGAAGCGGCGGTGACGTTCCATGTACGTCACCGCCGCCGTCAGACCTCAGACTGCCGTCGTGCCACCGATCGACACGTAGGGCGCCGTCCGGAGGGTGTACCCGCTCTGCCGCTCAGCGATCTGCTGGGCGCGCTGCGCCTCGGTGACGTAGACCGTGGTCTTCGGCAGCACGGTCTTCAGCTCGTCGAGCGTGACGACCTGCGCCGAAAGCGTCGGCTGGACCGTGGCATTCGGATCCAGGCCCTGCCAGCGAGCGAAGATCGTGCCCTGGTTCAGGCCGCCGGTGGACACCCAGTTCGCCACGCCCGGATCGGTTTTGGCGACGACGAGGGTGTACGACCCATCCGGGTTGGCGATGGCCTGCGCGTTGTTGAGGCTCGTCGGGTCGCCCGTCGTGTAATCCGGAGAGATGGTCCAGGCGTTGGTCACCGGAACGTTGAAATACTTGGCGGTGCCCGGCGTCAGCGTGATGACGAGCGCCTCGTTGTCGGCCAGGTTGAAGTGCCCGATGCTCTGTTTCTGCGTGGACAACGTCTGAGAGCCCGCGTTGGTCGGCTGCGGCAGCGTGTTGACCGGATGCTGACCCGCCAGCGGCAGCCAGGCGTCCGACGTGACGTTGACGGCCTGCATCACGACGCCGTTGGCGATGTTGGTGATCGCCGCCGACGGCAATGTCGTATTGGTACCGGAGGTCTGCTCGATGGTCAGGCTGAGGCCCTGGTTGGTGTTCCAATCGGTGACCGTGTTGCGCACGAAGATCTGGCCGGCATTGGTCCCCGCGGGGCCGTCACCCAGGAACAGGTAGTTGGTGGTGCCGGCCAGTGCCGGGTCGCGGCCCGCGACGATGGTGAACGTGCCGTCAGGATTGACCTGCAGTTGGTCGCCGGTGATGATCGCCGATGACTGGCCCGTGGCACCGATCTGCGCCGTGATGTTGACGTCGGGCGGCATCTGGCCGTTGATCTTGCCGTGGATGACGTAGCTCTTGCCATCGCTGATGAACGCCATGCGGTACAAGGTGTCCGGGTTGTCGTAGAGCACCTGGTTGCCCGGCGAGGTCACGCCACCGATGGTGTGCGGTGGCGTGGCGATCCAGTTGAACGACGGATTGCCCGCGGCGTTGTCCGCGATGTTGATCGCGGCCATTGCCGAATACATGGCGTACTGCCGCACCGCCGCATCGAGCATCGCCATGTTCTGGGCGTCGACGCCGCCAGGCACATCGGAGAACGTCACGGCTTGGGTGTTGATCCACTTCTGCTTCAGGGCGGCGATCGCACCATCCATCGCGCCGGAGTTCAGGAGCGCGAGTGCCCTTTGCTCGGTGCTGATTTCGGTCGCGGTCGCCAGCGGGCTGGTCTGCGCCACCGTGCTGACGGTGATCACCTTGGTGGTGGTGTGCGGTCCGGGTGACATCACGTTGAGACCCAGCGGGTCACCTTTGAGATCGCTTGCGGTCACGGTGAAGCTGTCCGTCCCACCGTGCACCAACGCCTCCGGATTCGGCACGTACTTGAACGAGCCATCCGCGAACAAGGTCACGGTCCCGTTGGCCGGACCCGTCGACACGCGGAGTTTCACGTTGTCGCCGTTGGGATCCGACGTGGTGATCTGGCCGAGGGTGGCACCGTTCATCTGCAGCGTCTGCGCCGAGTCGTAGCTGATGGTCGGCGGCTTGCTGCGGAACAAGGAGTCCAGCTCGCGACGGACCAATGACAGGAACCCTTCCAGCGAGCCGGGCCGCGCGGGTGCGGTCGGCGAATGGCCGGCGAACGGTGCCAGCAGGTTCGAGACGGCCGTCGTGATGCCGGACACCGCGCCCGTGAGAAAATGCGCCGGCGCGGTGGCCGCCGTGGATACGACCGGCCGGGTGGTGGTAGCCGTCGGCGCGGCCGCCGACAGCGTCGAGAGGTTCGCGGCGCGTGGGGCGACGACCTCGGGCGCTGCCGCGGTCGCGGAAACCACGGCACTCGGTGACCCACTCTTGGCCGTCGCTGAGGTCGAGGGCACCGAGCCGGCCGCCGCCGGCGTCGATGCGGGAGTGTTCGATGAGATCGACTGTTGCGCGCCAGGAGTTTTCGGCTTCGGCTGTGGCCTGGGTGACTTGTTCTTGCTCCGCGGAGCACTTCCGGTCTTCGTGTCATCAGCGGCTGCCGGGGCGGTGTCGCTCTCGGCCGGCGTGGCGGAGGTGCCACCCGTCTGACCGGAGGCGGTGGACGAACCCGCAGTGGCCGATGTTTTTGAGCCGTTCTTCAGGCCTTTACGCGCTTTACGGCTGGAACCGGTCGAAGCCTTGTCGCCGGAGGTGGCGGCTTTCGGCGCCGCCGAATCCGACGCCGAGCTGGTGCCGGTCTTGCTTCCCGACCCCGTGGAACCATCGTCGGCCCAGGCCACCCCGTGCCCGGTGAGGACCGCGGTCCCGACGCCGAGCGCAACTGCTAGTCCTCCGACACGACCAATGCTCGATGCGGCACTCATCGCACTCCTCTCCATTGAGGTTCCGGTTGGGCGGAATCCGTTGATATGTATCGAGAAAGCGGGTCGCGACATTCTCGTCGGCCACCAGCCCATCACATGCGACCACGCCGAGCCGCACCACCGCAGCTACGGTTCCAATGAGCGGAACTACCCACTGCGCCAGCAACATTCGCGCACCGGACGATCAACGCACGGCTCGCAGTCGACGCACTCCGGCCGGTCGGCCCGAATACGCTCGCCAGACGCGTGCGGCAGTCGTCTGAACCAGGGCCACCAGCCGATGGTCAGATGCCATCCGGCCGGCCGCTCCACTTATCGATACCGCAGCGCAGATCTCGGCTCCGCGCCCGATCGGAGCGGCCAAACACGCTGTCCCGGCCAATGTTTCGTCCCGGTCTTCCGCGAAGCCCCGAGCCCGCACCAGTGCCAGCTCCTCACGCAGCGCACCCGATGTCGCCGCCTCGACCGCAGCCAGCCGGCCGGCCGGTACGTGCGCGAGCATCGCCCGCCCCATGGCCGAGGACTGCGCCGGATGGCGACGGCCCGCCGCCGGCGTAGCCGTGACCGCAGCCCGGTCACCGACGACGCCCAGATGCACGACATCGAGACCATCGAGGATGGCCAGGTTCACGGTGTGACCGGTGGCCTGATGCAGGTCCCAGAGAAACGGCATGGCTGCGCGGTGCAGCCGATCCTGATGTATCGCAAGGTAACCCAATTCGGCCAGCCGAAATCCGAGTTCGTAATCGCGTCCATTTCGCCGGAGCCAGCCGAGCTCGACCAGATGCTCGAGGATGCGGTGGACGGACGTTCTGGGTAGGCCCGTGCGCCGGACGATCTGCGTGAAGGTCTGCCGGCCAGGCCCGTCAAACGTGCCGAGCACCAGGGATGCCCGCTCGAGAACTGCACTGGGCGGGCAGCTTTCGACCTCGACGCTCATGCTTGTTGCTCCTGATTTTTGCGATGTCCTGATGTCAAGTGATGTCAGCCTGAAGCAGACGACGGAATATCGCCAGAGAAATTGATAAAGTGACGAATATGCGCCATTTCTCGCCAGCTGGCTCCGTCCAGGACCACGTGTGACGGCCGCGGACGCGCCTGCACGTGTCGATTCACCACCGACCGACCGCGTCGTGGCGGTATTGGAGTTCATCGCCACCGAAGCGGAGCCGGTATCGGTGGCCGCCATGGCATCTCGCCTCGAACTGAGCCGGTCGACGGTGACGTCGATCCTGGCGGCACTTTCGAAGGCGGGGTGGGTGACGCGGCAGGCCGACCGCCGCTACCGGCTGGGCCCCGGTCTGCTGCGGCTCGCCGGTGCGGTGCAGTCGCAGCTGACCCCCTCGGAGGCCTTCTCCCATGTGCTGGCCGAACTCGCCGACCGGGTCGGGTGCGCCGTCTCCTTGGCGCTCGTCGACCAGACCGAAATGACCATGGTCGGTGTCGCCGCCGGGCCGGGCCAGGTGCCCGCCGGCGTCGACACCGGGGCGCGCCTGCCGATGACCGCGCCGTTGGGTGTGTCGGTCATGGCCTATCGCAACAAGCAGTCACAACAGGACTGGATCGATACGGCGCCGGCGGCCCACCGTCCGGTACTGCAGGCGCTGCTGCGCCAGGTCCGCCGTAGCGGAGTGGCGGTGTTCGGCGCCGACGGTGCCGCACTCGAGATCCTCGAGGTCATGGGCGAGGTCGTCGGATTGCTGGCCGAGCACCCCCGCAGCGGCGCCCTCAGGCAGCGGTTGTTCCAGTTCCTGAGCAGATTGAGCGCCCGGCCCTACACCACCGAGGAACTGGCTGCCGACGCCGCACTGTCGATCAGTTACCTGTCCGCTCCGGTGTTCGATCGCGGCGGCAATGCCGTCTATGAATTGCAGATCGGCTGCCTGAGATCACAGGTGAGCCGCGCCGAGCGTGACGAGTACGTCCGTGAAATACGCTCGACCGCAGCTACTTTGACCGAACTCACCGGCACCTGACGGAATCACTGCGGATCGAAGACGACCTGCAGGTGGTCGGGGCCGCGCAGCTCGGTCCCGAGTCGTCCGGCGATCCGGACACTGGACGGATCGGCGAGCCGTAGGCCGGGCAGTCGGTTCAGCAGCACCTTCACCGCGATCTCCATTTGCGTGGTGGCCAGCGCCTGGCCGAGGCACACGTGCGGCCCGGTGCCGAAGCTCAGCTGTGCGGTCGCATGCCGGCTGGTGTCGAAGACGTCGGGGTTTGTGTACACGGCGGGGTCCCGGTTGGCCGCCGCGATGGCCAACAGCAGCCACGTGCCCGCGGCAATGTCGATGCCGTGCCACGTCACATCAGTGGCCGCGAAGCGCGGAATGATCGACGGCCCGGGTTCCCAGCGCAATCCTTCCTGCACCGCCCACCGGGCCTCGTCCGGATCTCTCCTGACCCGATCGAGCTGGTCTTGGTGAGTGAGCAACGCCCACAACGTATTTCCGAGACTCAGGTAGGTCGTGTCCACCCCCGCCGGAAACAGGAGCCGGACGAACGAATAGATCTCCTCGTCGGTCAGCCGGACGCCGTCGACCTCGGTGGTGACGAGCTTGGACAACAGATCGTCGGACGGGTTCTGCCGTTTGTCCTCGACCAGCGGCCGGAGGTAGTCCGTGAACGACTCCCGGGCTCGCATCGCGGCGTCGGGATCCGTCGGGTAGAAGAACAAGTCGTGGGCCCACTTGGCGAACAGGGCATAGTCGTCCACCGGGAGACCCAACAGCTCGTTGGTGATCCGGAACGGGTACTGCTGGGTGAATTCCGTGACCAGGTCGGCCCGGCCCCTGGCGGCGAACTGGTCGACGAGGTCCTGCGCGATCGGTTCGAGCAGTTCGGCACTGTACGTCTTGATCAGTGCTCGACGGAATGCCGGAGAGACGAGGGCGCGGTTGGTGCGGTGCTCTTGACCGGCCATGCATTGCAGCGTCTTGCCCATGGCGGGGCCGGTCGTCATGCCGTACATCGCCGCGGCCGGGAACGTCTCCTCGTCCTTGAACAGGTCGGTGACCAACTCATCGCTGAGAATGATCAGCGCGGGCATCCCATGGAAACGCGCCTCGGCGTACGGGGCGCGGGCCCGTAGGTCGCGCAATACACCGTGCAGGTCGGACAGTTCCTCAGCACCGAAATCCACGAACTCGCCGCTCACAACCGCTGTCACCGTGATCTCCTTCATGAGCCTGTCGGAAACGGCTCTCGACCAGGAGAATGCTCGGCGGATCATTCGGGCGCACTGCGGGTTTCGGTCACCGGAACTTTGGTTTCGGGAAATTCCGCTGATCGGAACTTCTCTAGCGGTTCGACTCGGTGTGCGGTGCCAACGCCAGCCAATAGAGCGCGACCACCGCCGGCGGCGCCAGCAGCGGCAGCCACGGTAGGCCCAGATCCACCGCGCCAGCGACCACACCGACGAGCGTGAACCCAAGCATGGCAAGCAATGTCGGCCTGGTCAGGGTGACCACCCCGGCGCCCGCCGCATGCCGCATCAGCAGGTACGCGGCCGCGGACAGTCCCGACAGCGCCGCGACCAGTGCCGGCGAGTCGGACAGAGCCAGCACCACCACCGTGAGCAGCACCGCCCCCGTCGCCGCAGCCCGGAACGCCAGCCCGGCCACCACTGCCGCCAGTGCCGACACGGCAACAATCACGGCCGTGCCGTGGGCCTGGACACCGGCCACCGCGACCATGAGGACGCCGAAACCAGCCGAAAGTGCCTGGGCACCAGGCTGACCCAACCGGGTTGCCGCGTCGGCCGTCATCGCGTCACCGCCTCGCGGCCCGCCGGCGTGCCGGCATCAACCGCAGCGCCTGATCCAGAGTGACAGTCGACGGCCACGGCACGACGTCGACGCCGACGATCCCCATGTCGCGGTACATCGCGTGGCGCTGCAGCGCCCACATGCGGGCCAGCGTCGGATCCCGTTCGCCGTCGAACGGAGGCCCTTCCAGCACGTCGACCGCCACCACGGTGTGCCGGCGGTTCCGCAGCTCGGTGAGTGCCAACGCGAATGCGGTGTCGAGCAACGTCGAGAAGGCGAACACGATCGCGCCCGGCGGGACGGCCGCGCGCGGCGCCAATGTGCCTGTCGTGGTTTCGTATTCCCGCCCGACGGCCATCGCGGCGTCGAGCACGCGGTAGAACTGGCGCTGACCGATGTCGGCGCCGATCCACCGCGGCCGCGCGCTACCGAGCGCGACGATGCCGGCGCGGTCACCATTCCGCAGCGCGCTCTGCACCACCTGCGCGGCGCCGAGCACGACCCGCTCCATCGCGGCAGAGGCCGGGCCGAGAGGCTGCATGCTCGTGTCGATGAGCACGACCACGTCCGCGGCGCGGTGGGTCAACCGTTCGGTGACATGGAGCCGGCCCCGGCGGGCGCTCACCGGCCAGTTGATGGTGCGCAACTGGTCGCCGGGAAGATAGGCACGGACGTCCGCATACTCGACACCCGGTCCGACGTGCCGGGTGAGATGCGTGCCGAGCCGGTCGGGTAATTCGATACGCGGTATGGGTGTCGATTGGGGCGGCGCAACGGGAAAGGCGAAGACTTCGGCGGTTTCGACAGTGCCCGTCCCGGCCAGCAGTCCCCCGCCCGCCACCGCGTCGACGACGGCCCGGATCGGATAGCGTCCCCAGCGCTCGGCCCGCACCGCGACGGTCTGCAGCGGTGCGGCACTGCTCTCGAGAACCTCGATGTCCATGCCTGATTCGACCGACACCGTCACCTCGGCTGCGATGGTCGGCGCGTCCGTCGTCACCCACACCGTCAGCCGCGTCTCGTCGTTCTCGAAACAGCGGGTCAGCCCCGGCTGCCCCTGCACGTACACCTTGGCAGACGGGCGCTGCCAACTGATCGAGCACAGCACACCGAGCATCGGCGCCGCGAAGGCGACGAGCTGCCACCGCGGACCCAGCACGGCGGCGGCGAGGGCCACGCCGGCACAGGTGGCGATGGCCTTCGTGAGCGATGAGGCACGCCAGCGTAATTCGACTTCACGGGGCTCGGTCGCATGTGTCACGACGGCCCACCACGGGTCCGCGGCACCGGCAGGCGTTGCAGTAGCTGTGCCACGATGTCGCCGCCGTGGACACTGCGGACCCACATCTCCGGCTTCAGACTGATCCGGTGCGAAATCACCGGAATGGCAAGTGCTTTGACGTCCTCGGGGATCACGTAGTCCCGGCCGAACAACAGCGCACGCGCACGGGCAAGTTGCACGAGATCGAGCTCGGCCCGGGGGCTGGCTCCGACGACAACCTGCGGGTGACTACGACTGGCCGCCGCCAGTGACACCACGTAGTGCAGGACGTCGTCGTGCACCGTCACCTGCTCGACCGACTCGCGCATGGCGAGCAGATCATGGGCATCGACAATCTGTTTCACCATCGGCTCGGCGGAACCACGTTCGAGGCGGCGGCGCAGCATCACCGTTTCGTCGGTACCCGACAGGTACTTCAGTTCGACTCGGACCGCGAATCTGTCGAGCTGTGCCTCCGGCAGCGGATACGTGCCCTCGTACTCGATCGGGTTGTCCGTGGCAAGGACGATGAACGGTGCCGGCAACCGGTGGGTTTCGCCGTCGATGCTCACCTGGCTTTCCGCCATGGCCTCCAGCAGTGCGGCCTGCGTCTTGGGCGGCGTCCGGTTGATCTCGTCGCCCAGCAGCAGGTTGGTGAAGATCGGCCCGCGCCGGAACTCGAACCGCCCGGACTGCATGTCGTAGATGGTCGAACCGAGCAGATCAGCGGGCAGCAGGTCCGGAGTGAACTGCACACGGGTGAAGGCCAGGCCCAGCGCTCGCGCAAAAGACTTGGCGATCAACGTCTTTCCCAGTCCCGGCAGGTCCTCGATGAGCACATGGCCACCCGCGAGCACGGCGGTCAAGATCAGTGTCAACGCGGCTCGCTTGCCCACCACAACGCGTTCGATCTCGTCGAGCACCGCCTCGGAATGGGCCGTCGTCAGCTCCGCCGGCATGGTCATAGCCGCTCCAATCGGTGCAGGATTTCGTCGAGCGTGGCCCGGCCCGGCCCGGGCTCGTCGCGGCTGGACCGACGGACGTCGTGCGGATCCACCCACTGCCACAACTGATCCCCGAAGACCATCCGGCCGGTGGCTTGCATTGCGACCGGGTCCCTGGCCTGCTGTGGGCCGGTCGCCATGAAGAACTCCCGTGCCAATGTGGGCCGCAGGTGTTGATCCCAGTCGCCGCGCGTCGTCTCCGACCACTGGATCAGCGTTTCGGTCCGAACGATCCAGTCCCGCAACGACTCTTCCGCATCGTTCCCGGCCGGTTCGACGAACCGCGGTCCGCGGTCGACGAGCCGGCGCCGGACAGCCCACAGCACGAACACTGCGACAACCGCGGACACCCACCCGACCGCTCGGCGATCTCCGAGGACGAGCATGAGCAGTTCCGCTCCGATCACCAACGTAATCCCTACGATCTCAAGCCTCTTCATGTCAGGCTCCGCAACTCGTCGAGTACCCGGAGCAGCGCCCCGGCGGCGATCTCGCGGTGATGCTCGGTCATGACGTGCGGGCTGAAGCGCGCCTCGGCGAACAAGGCGACCAGCTCGGTCGCGCTGCCCGCGTGCAATGCATGGTGTTCGACGGCCCGGGCGAGTACTTCAGACGGCGTGTCCGATTCCTGTGGCGCGGCGCCCGGAGCGTCCGCCAGAGCCCGCTCCATTGCGGCGTAGCAGGCGATGATCGACTCGCGCGGACCGCGGCTGCGGTCGCCGATCTCGGCCAGGCCGAATTCCGCTGCCCGCGTGAGGGTTTCCGGTGTGGACTCCCCGACCATCGGTTCCGGGCCGTCAGGGACCGACAACTGCGGTTCGGGAGCACGCCGGCTTCTGCGGACCAGGACACCGCCGACAGCCCACAGCAGCAACATCATCACGGTGGCGGCGAGCAGGTAGCCGAAGACGCTGGGCTCCTGTTGCGGCGGCGACATGGGCGGCCGCACCGGTGCCGTTGACGGCGGCGGTGATGGCACCGGGGTGATCGGCGCTCTGTTCTGCGGGGGTTCCGCGAAGGGCAGAGCAGGTAGTTGCAGCAGCTGCAGATGTGACAGCAGGAGCAGGATCACCAGCCAAGCGAGGAACACCCCGCCACCGATCAGCAGCAGACGGCGGACGGGCTTCCACGTGAGCTTGCCCTCGAACGACCCCGGCAATTGGAAGGCCGCCGACGCGCCCGGAGTCCTCGGACGCCGGAGCGATGCGATCAAGGCGATCGCGACGATGAGCACCGAGACGACCAGCAGGGTGTCGATGCCCACCTGACTCGCGGTGCCGCTTGCCCGCTTGTCGGGCTGCGGGTGACCGCTGCCGGGCAGATGGCCGCGCAGGGCGAGGGAAACGACGAACAGCAGTGCGAGCAGCGCGACCACACGCCCCAACGCCTTGTCGCTACCGTTCATCGGTACACCGCTCGATCGTTTGCCCTGTTTCCATCGTGGCACGTCATCGCCGCCGAAACTGCCGAAAGAGCGCGATGCGCTCGTCGCCTGACGTTCCTCGTCTGGCCGACGGAATCGACCTGTGGAAATGTGAAGCCACTCGATCGGAGGTCGGAAGTGAAATGGGCGGCAAGGTCATTGTGTTTGGCGATGACGGGCGTGGTGCTGGCCGCGTCGGGGTGCAGCCTGGAAGGCGCGCGCGGCAACTACGGCACCGGCCCGGACGCGATCATCACCGTCAACGGCGGTGAGCCACAGAACGGTCTGGTGCCCACCAACACCAACGAGAACATGGGCGGTCGCATCGTCGATTCGTTGTTCACGGGTCTGTACAGCTACACCGCTGACGGCACGCCGGTGTTGGCGAACGCGGAGTCCGTGGACACCACCGACAATCAGAACTACACCGTTCACCTCAGACGGGACTGGACCTTCACCGACGGCACCCCGGTGCGCGCCGAAAACTACGTCCGCGCATGGAATTTCGGTGCGGCGACCGTCAACGGACAACTGCAGCAGAGCTTCTTCTCACCGATCGAGGGGTACGACGCCGTCGCCGCCGAGGGTTCCCCGCTGACCGAGATGTCGGGCTTGAAGGTGGTGGACGACTACACCTTCACGGTGCGCCTCACCAGCCCCAACATCGACTTCAAACTGGGGCTCGGATTCACGCCGTTCAAGCCATTGCCCGATGTGTTCTTCGCCGAGGGCGCAGCCAAGTTCGGCGAGCACCCCGTCGGGAACGGCCCCTACATGCTCAAGGGCCCGGACGCCTGGCTGCACAACGTCAAGCTCGATGTGGTGCGCAACCCGCGTTACCAGGGTCCGGACAAGCCGAAGAACGGTGGCCTGAGCTTCATCTTCTACAGCAGCTTCGACACCGCGTACACCGACCTCGAGTCCGGCAACCTCGACGTGCTCGACACTGTGCCGGTGAGCGCGTTGGGCACCTACAAGAAGGTGCTCGGGAAAAGGGCGCTGACCAAACCGACCGCCCAGAACTTGCAGCTCGGAATCCCCTATTTCCTCCCGCACTTCAGCGGCGAGGAGGGTCGCCTGCGACGCGCGGCGATTTCGATGGCGATCAACCGGCCCGAGATCATCAAGGCGATCTTCCGCGGCGCCCGCGGCGCGGCGGAAGACTTCACCGCCCGGTCGCTACCGGGCTGGGACGCGAACATCCCGGGCAATGACGTGCTGAAGTTCGATCCGGTCAAAGCCAAGCAACTGTGGGCGCAGGCTGACGCGATCGCGCCGTGGTCGGGATCGTTCGCGGTCGCGTACAACTCCGACGGCGATCACCAGGTGTGGGTGGACGCGCTGTCGAACCAGTTGAAGAATGCGCTCGGCATCGACGCGCACGGCGCGCCGCAGCCGACGTTCAAGCAGGTCCGGGACGAAATCACCAAGCGGACCATCCGGACGGCGTTCCGCAGCGGGTGGCAGGGCGACTACCCGTCGATGATCGAGTTCCTGCAGCCCCAGTTCGTGAGCGGCGCCGGCTCCAACGATCCGGTCTACAGTTCACCGGCGTTCGACGCGAAGCTGATCGAGGCTGAACGGGCGCTCGATCCGAACCAGTCGTATGCGCTGGTCAATCAGGCCCAGGCGATCCTGCTGCACGACCTCCCGGTGATCCCGCTCTGGGACTACATCGCGGCCGGCGGCGTCGGACCAGGTGTGACGGCCCAGCTGACCTGGAACGGTCTGGCCGATTTCACCCAGATCACCAAGGGCGACGACGCCGAGAACACCAAGGGATAACCGATGCTGAGATACGGATTGAGCCGGCTCGGGCAGGTGGTGATCGTGTTCTTCGGCGCCACCTTCCTGATCTATGCGCTCGTCTTCCTACTGCCCGCCGACCCGATCTCCGCGCTGGGCGGCGGTAAGCCCATGTCGCCCGCGCTGATCGCGACGCTGCGCGCGCAGTACCACCTGGACCAGCCGTTCTACTCGCAGTACTGGCACTACATCAGCGGGGTGTTCCGGTTGGACTTCGGCACCTCCTTCTCGGGCCAGCCGGTGTTCGACGTGATGAAACGGGCCTTCCCCGTCACGGTCGATCTCGCGCTCATCGCGCTCGCCGTCGAGGCGGTGTTCGGTGTGACGTTCGGCGTGCTCGCGGGTCTGAACAAGGGCAAGTGGTTCGACACCACGATCCTGATCGTGACGCTCCTCATCGTCGCCGTCCCGATCTTCGTGATCGGCTTTGCGGCGCAGTACCTGTTCGGTGTGCGCTGGCAACTCTTCCCCGTCACCGTCGGCGGCCATCTCGACGTCTATCACCTGCTGCTGCCCGGATTCGTGCTCGGCGCGGTGTCGCTCGCCTACGTCGTCCGGCTGACCCGCTCGTCGGTCGCGGAGAACCTCTCGGCGGACTACGTGCGGACGGCGACGGCGAAGGGGCTGTCCCGTCCGCGGGTGATCCTGGTGCACGTCCTGCGCAACTCGCTGATCCCGGTGGTGACCTTTCTCGGCGCCGACCTCGGTGTGCTGATGGGCGGCGCGATCGTGACGGAAGGAATCTTCAACATTCCGGGAGTGGGCGGAACCATCTATCAGGCGGTGATCCGGGGCGAGTCGTCGACCGTCGTGTCCTTCGTGACCGTGCTCGTGCTCATCTACCTGGCGTCCAACGTGGTGGTCGACCTGCTCTATGCCGCCCTCGACCCGAGGATCCGCTATGCCTGAGCCCCAGACGCAACCCACCCCCTACCCCGGCCAGGAGCGTTTCGTCGCGGGCCCGGACGTCGTCAGCGTCGCCGCGATCGACGCGGTCGCCGCCGATGTGGATCCCGCCGGCTTCTGGAAGTCGGCATGGCTGGAGCTGCGCACCAAGCCGGAGTTCATCGTGTCGATGGTGTTGCTGGCCGTGATCGTGGTCGTCGTGCTCTTCCCGGGACTGTTCACCAGCCAGGACCCGCATTACGGTTCGCTCGAGCAGTCGCTGCTGCCGCCCAGTTCCGCGCACTGGTTCGGGACCGACCGGCAGGGCTACGACATCTACACCCGAACGATCTACGGCGCCCGTGCCTCGGTGGCGGTGGGCGTGCTGACCACGATCGTCGTGGTGCTGATCGGCGGCCTGCTCGGCGCCGTAGCCGGGTTCTTCGGTGGCTGGATCGACTCGGTGATCGCGCGGCTGTCGGACATCTTCTTCGGTATCCCGCTGATCCTCGCGGCGGTGGTCACGATGCAGATGATCAGTTCTCGCACCGTGTTCACCGTGGTGATCGTGCTCGCGATCTTCAGCTGGCCGCAGATCGCGCGCATCGCCCGATCGGCCGCGATCGCGGTCCGCAACGAGGAGTTCATCACCGCGTCGCGGTCGCTGGGCGCGTCCCGGGTTCGCACCCTGTTCACCCACGTCATACCCAACGCGCTGGGCCCGGTGATCGTCGTCGGCACCATCTCGCTGGGCATCTTCATCGTCACCGAGGCGACCCTGTCGTATCTCGGCATCGGACTACCGTCCACGGCAGTGTCGTGGGGCATCGACATCGCGGCCGGGCAGCAATTGCTCCGCGAGGGCACGCCCATCCTGTTCTACCCCGCGGCGGCGCTGGCCATCACCGTCCTCACCTTCATGATGCTCGGTGACGTGCTGCGCGACGCGCTGGACCCGAAGGCGAGGACCCGCTGATGACCCAGACACCGAACGAGGGCGCCGCGCCACTGCTCGACATCCGCGACCTGCAGGTCGACTTCCGCGCGCAGGGCAAGTCGGTGCCCGCGGTGCGAGGCGCGAGCCTCACCGTCTACCCGGGGCAGACCGTGGCCATCGTCGGCGAGTCCGGGTCGGGTAAATCGACCACGGCCGCCGCAGTGCTGGGCCTGTTGCCGGGGACCGGCAAGGTGACCGGCGGTCAGATCCTGTTCGACGGCCAGGACCTGGCCACCGCGTCGCGCCGCGACTTCGAGAAGATCCGGGGCAGCGGCGTGGGTCTGGTCCCGCAGGACCCCAACACCAACCTGAACCCGGTGTGGCGCGTCGGATTTCAGATCCGCGAAACCTTGCAGGCCAATGGCGCGGCGAAGCGGGGTGACGCGCGCAAACGCGCGATCGCGCTGCTGAGCGAGGCAGGCATGCGCGACGCCGACAAGCGGGTCAATCAGTTCCCGCACGAGTACTCGGGCGGCATGCGCCAGCGGGCGCTGATCGCGATCGGACTCGCCTGCCGGCCGAAGCTGCTGATCGCCGACGAGCCGACCTCGGCCCTGGACGTGACGGTGCAACGGCAGATTCTGGACCATCTCGAGGAATTGACCACCGAGCTCGGCACCGCGGTCCTACTCATCACGCACGATCTCGGCCTGGCCGCGGAACGCGCCAGCCACCTGGTCGTCATGTACAAGGGGCGGGTGGTCGAGTCGGGACCCGCCCTGCAAATCCTGCAGGACCCCCACCACGAGTACACCAAGCGGCTGGTGCGCGCGGCGCCCTCCTTGGCCGCGCGGCGCACCGACGGCGAGCTCGTGGGCGACCAGGCGCTGCCGCTCAAGGTCGGGACCACCCAGCACGCGTCGTCGGGCCCTCAGGACGTGCTGGTCGCGACCAACTTGATCAAAGACTTCCCGATCCGCGGTGCCGTCCCGTTCCGCAGCGGCTCGACCTTTCGCGCCGTGAACGATGTCAGTTTCACGCTGCGCCGCGGGACGACCACCGCGGTGGTCGGCGAGTCCGGCTCGGGAAAGTCGACGGTGGCGCGCATGGTGCTGGGACTGTTGGAGGCGACCTCGGGCACAGTGCATTTCGACGGTAAGGACGTCACGTCGCTGCGCGGCGCGGCAGCGAAGGAGTTCCGCCGCCGGGTACAGCCGGTGTTCCAGAACCCCTACGGGTCACTGGATCCGATGTACTCCATCTACCGGGCGATCGCCGAGCCGCTGAACATCCACGGCATCGGAGACAAGTCCTCCCGCACCGCCCGCGTGAAGGAGCTGCTGGACCTGGTCGCGCTGCCACAGTCGGTCATGCAGCGCTTCCCCAACGAGCTGTCCGGTGGTCAGCGGCAGCGCGTCGCGATCGCCCGCGCCCTCGCGCTCAACCCCGAGGTGGTGGTGTGCGACGAGGCGGTGTCGGCGTTGGACGTGCTTGTGCAGGCACAGATCCTGACGCTCTTGCGCGATCTGCAGAACGAGCTCGGCCTGAGCTACCTGTTCATCACCCACGATCTGGCGGTGGTGAAGGAGATCGCCCACAACGTGATCGTGATGTCGCGCGGCGAGGTGGTGGATTCCGGGCCCACCGACCAGGTGTACGAGAACCCGACGTCGGACTACACCCGGATGTTGATCGACGCGATCCCAGGCGGGACGATCGAGCTCGCCGGCTGATGCTGTGGCCGTGCGGCGCAGTGACTTTCGGGGATTGCCCAGCTGCCGGCTTTGCGGGCGCGGCTAACCCTGCGGGTAGAAGAGAAACAACACACAGCCCGACGCCGACTGCGGAATGTGCCATGATCCCGCCGGCGCGTGCAGGAAAGTCCCTGCGGGATAGTCGTTTACGCCGTCGTTGAACACGCCGGAGACGACGTACACTTCCTCTGGCCCTGGACTGTGATGGTCTTCATCACCCCATACCGCGCCGGGGGCGATGGTCGTCACCGCCGCCTTGGCGCCATCGGCGCCCTGCCACAGCAGTCGAGCTGTGATGCCTGGGAAGATCTCGACCGGGTCGACGTCGGCCACTGATTTCCAGGCATACCCGGGGGCGTTGGGGCCGAACCAGGCTGCATCTCCTGCGACTGAGTCCACGGAATGCAAAACCAGGGCTCCCGTTGCACTATTCCGACAACCCCAGGCTCCTGCTCGACGCCCCGATTCACCTGGACATGAAGAAGGCCCCCGGAGAGTTCTCCGGGGGCCTTCTCGCTAGTAGCGGGGACAGGATTCGAACCTGCGACCTCTGGGTTATGAGCCCAGCGAGCTACCGAGCTGCTCCACCCCGCGTCGGTGAATACAACGTTACCCAACGCTGCCGAATGAACCAAATCGTATGGTCAGACAGGGTTTTTGGGACCACCTGGTGAACCTGCGCCAGATGCAGAACTGCCCAACTCCCGAAGGAGTTGGGCAGTTCTGTGACTCGTCCGGACTACTTGGCGTCGCGGTACTTGGCCATGGCGTCGTCGAGCTTCTGCAGCGCGGCGCCGTACTGGGCGAAATTGCCGCTCTGCTGCGCCGCACGCATGCCGTCGAGGGCCGCGTTGACATCTTGCAGGGCAGCCGCTTTCGCGGGCGACAGCGTGAGCGGCACGCCAGGTGACTGCACCGCTACCGGCGGGGGCTGCGGTCCCGCGGCCGGCGGCTGGACGGCCCCCGGAACGGCCGCGGGAGGCGGTGTCCCGGCCGGCACATCGGTCGGGGCCGGGCCGGTCGCGGTGGCGCCGGCACCGGGCCCGAAGATGCCGTTGAGAGCATCACGGACCGTTGGGCCGTAGCCGACCTTGTCGTTGTACATCATCGCCACGCGGATCAGTCGCGGGTAGGACGACGCCGCGTCACTCGCACCCGGGGAGGCGTAAACCGGTGCGACATAGAGCAACCCGCCCTGCCCGACCGGCAGCGTCAAGAGATTGCCCCACCGGATCCGGTTCTGGTTGTCCCGGCCGATGACGCCCAGGTCCTGACTGACCGCGGTGTCGGTGCTGATCGCGTTGAACGCCAGCTTGGGACCGTTCACCTGACCCGGGATGGTCAGCACGGTGATCTTGCCGTACGTGGCCGGATCGGAGCTGGCGCTGATGTATGCGGCCAGGAAGTCCCGCCGGAACCGGTTCATCGCCGTGGTCAGCTGGAACGACGACGAATCACCACCCGTGGCAAGGTCTTTCGCGACGATGTAGTACGGCGGCTGGAAGCTGCTGGCCGTCGGGTTGGGATCGAGCGGCACGTCCCAGAAGTCCGATGTCGAGAAGAACGTCACCGGGTCGTTGACGTGGTACTTGGCCAGCAGCATGCGCTGAACCTTGAACAGGTCCTCCGGGTAGCGCAGGTGCTCGGCGAGTTCCTTGCTGATGGCCGACTTCGGCTTCACGGTGTCCGGGAACACCTTCATCCACGCCTGCAGCACCGGGTCGTGCTCGTCCTGCTCGTACAGCGTGACGGTGCCGTCGTAGGCGTCGACGGTGGCCTTCACCGAGTTGCGGATGTAGGAGACCTGCTTGTCCGGCAACATCCGGTTGACCGCAACCTCATTCGAGTCGGCGGTCGCACTCGACAGCGACGTCAGCTCCGAGTACGGGTAGTTGTCCAGGGTGGTGTAGCCGTCGACGATCCACACCATGCGCTTGTTGACGATCGCCGGGTAGACCGTCGAGTCGGTGGTCAGCCACGGCGCCACCGCCTCGACCCGGTGGGCCGGGTCGCGGTTGAACAGAATCTTGCTGTTCGGCCCGATGACGCTGGAGAACAAGAAGTTCCGCTCGGCGAACTTGGCGGCGAAGACCGACCGGGCCAGCCAGTTGCCGATGTCCACACCACCGGTACCGCCGTAGGTGTAGTTCTTCGTCTCGGTGTTGGTCTCGTAGTCGTACTCGCGGTCGGCGCCGTTCTTGCCGACGATGGCGTAATCCGATGGCGCGCTGGCGATCACCGGGCCGAAGTAGATGCGCGGCTGATCCAGCGGTGCCGGACCGGGCGACACGGCCGCGCCGTTGGCGCCGACCACGCTGGCCAGGAACTCCGGGTAGCCGCCGTTCTGGTTCGGGTCGTTGGCGATACCGCGCACCGTGTTGGCGGGCGAGGCGATGAAGCCGTTGCCGTGGGTGTAGACCGAGTGCTTGTTGATCCAGTCGCGCTGGTTGTCGATCAGCCGGTCCGGGTTCAATTCCCGTGCCGCGACGACGAAGTCGCGCAGCTTGCCGTCGGGCCCGTTGTAGCGGTCGATGGACAGCTGGTCCGGGAAGCTGTAGAAGTTCTTGCCTTGCTGGAACTGCGTGAACGCGGGTCCGACGATGGTCGGGTCGAGCAGGCGGATGTTCGACGTCGTCGCCCGGTCGGCCGCCACCTGCTCGGCGGTGGCGGGCGCGTTGCCGCTGTAGTCACGGTAGGTCACCGAATCGCCGGTCAACCCGTATGCGTCGCGCGTCGCTGTGATACTGCGACTGATGTAGTCGCGTTCCTTCTGCGCCGCATTGGGTTTGACGCTGAACTGCTCGACCAGCATGGGCCAGCCGGCCCCGACGATCACCGAGCTCAGCAGCAGCAGGACCAAGCCGATCGCCGGAATCCGCAAGTCCCGCAGCACCAGTGCCGAGAACACGGCCACCGCGCAGATCACCGCGATCGCCAGCAGGATCAGCTTCGCCGGCAGCACCGCGTTGATGTCCGTGTAGCCGGCGCCGGTGAACGGCTTGCCGGCCCGGGTGTGGCTGAGCAGCTCGTACCGGTCGAACCAGTAGGCAACGGCCTTGAGCAGCACCAGGATTCCCACCAGCGACACCAGCTGCATGCGCGCCGCACGGCTGAGCGCGCCCTGACGGCCCGACAATCGGATGCCGCCGAACACGTAGTGGCCCAACAGGTTCCCGACCAGCATCAGGAAGACGCCGACGAACAGGTAGCCGAGCACCAGCCGGTAGAAGGGCAGGTCGAACGCGTAGAAGCCCAGATCCTTGCCGAATTCGGGATCGGTGATGCCGAATGAGCCGCCGTGCAGGAACAGCTGCACCCGCACCCAGTAGGTCTGCGCCACGAAGCCGCCCAGCAGCCCGATGAACGCCGGGACACCGACGGCGAACAGCCGCAGTCGCGACAGGACGGTGGCGCGGTAGCGGGCCACCGGGTCGTTGGGTCCGGACGCCGGCACGAACACCGGCCGGGACCGGTACGCCAGTGCCATTCCGCCGAACGCCACGGCGCCGATGAAGACGCCGGCCACCAGGAAGACCACCAGGCGCGTCACCAGGACGGTGCTGAACACCGAACGGAAGCCGACCTCACCGAACCACAGCCAGTCCACGTAGGCGTCGACCAGTCGCGGGCCGACCATCAACAAACCGACGATCAGCAGCGCGATCCCGACCAGGATTCGGCTTCGTCGCGTCAGCTTCGGCATCCTCGCCGCAGGCCGCATCCCCACTCGTCAGCTCCAGTCTGTTGAAAAGTCTGTATGAAATCTGAAAAGGCCAGCTTGTCCTACGACTCTACGCAACCAGGGGTGATCGCGAGTTCAGCAGCGGGGAGGTTCGCCACCAGCGGACACGGCGTGCAGCGCGTCGACGGCACCACTGAGGTTCTCGACCTTGATCAGCCCGAGTCCGTCCAGGTGGGCCGAGACCGCTTCGGCGCAGTTCTCGGCGGGCACCATGAACACCGTCGCGCCGGCCTCGCGGGCGGCCAGCATCTTGTGCGTGATGCCGCCGATCGGGCCCACTTTGCCGTCGTCGCCGATGGTGCCGGTACCCGCAACGAACTTGCCGCCGTTCAGGTTTCCGTCGGTCAGCTTGTCCACCACGGCCAGGCTGAACATCAGACCGGCCGACGGGCCACCGATGTTGGCGAGGTTGAAGTCGATGACGAACGGCGCCCACGGCGCGTTGAGCACCGTCGTACCGAGGTAGCCGTAGTCACGGTCCTTGTTGGTGCCCAACGTGATGGTCGTGACGCCGATCCCGGCGTTCTTGCGCCGGTAGTCGAGCACGACGTGGTCACCGGGCTTGGTTTTCTTCAGCAGTCCGGTGAACTCTTCGACGGTGGCCACCGGAATGCCGTTGACCGCATCGATGGCATCGCCGGGGCGCAACTGACCGGCCGAGGGCCCGGGATCGGCGACGGCCTGGACCGTCACCGCCTTCGGGTACTTCAAGTAACTCAACGCCGCGTACTCGGCGTCTTCCTCGGAGTTCTTGAAGTCGGCGTTGTTGGCCTTGTCGACCTGCTCCTTGGACTTGTCCGGCGGATACACCAGGTCGCGCGGCACCAGCTGCTCGCGGCCCGACATCCACAGCGCCAGCGCCTGGCCCAGCGTCAGCCCATCGCTCTGCGACACCGTCGTCATGTTCAGGTGTCCGGAGGTCGGGTGCACCTTGACGTCGCCCTTGATGTCGACGACCTTCTTGCCGTCGACCTCGCCGAGCGTGTCGAACGTCGGGCCGGGACCCAGCGAGACGAAGGGCACGGTCACCACCGACACCAGTACGACGAACACGATGATCGGCACCAGAGCGACCACGAGCGTAGAAATCCGCCTGTTCACGCCGCCAACAGTAAAGCTCGTGGCTCGGTTCGCTGACAGCATGACCCGCGAAGCCACCCGCCGGCGATGCGGGCAGTACCGTTGACGGTATGGCTGACCTGCCTTTCGGCTTCTCCAGCGGCGAAGACCCCGACCGCGACAAGTCCAAGAAAGAACCTGGACCAGGCTCTTCCGGTGGCTCCTCGGACCCGTTCGGGTTCGGCAACGCGTTCGGCGGTCCCGGCGGCGCCGGCATGCCCGACCTCGGGCAGATCTTCACGCAGCTCGGCGCGATGTTCAGTGGCGCGGGCGCGTCGATGAACAATCCCCAGTCCGGCCCGGTCAACTACGACCTGGCCCGCAAGCTGGCGTCGAACTCCATCGGCTTCGTCAAGCCGGTGCCCGAGCAGACCGCGACGGCCATCTCCGACGCCGTGCACCTGGCGGAGACCTGGCTCGACGGCGTCACCGCCCTGCCGGCCGGCACCACCCGCGCCGTGGCGTGGACGCCGAGCGACTGGCTCGACAACACCCTCAACACCTGGAAGCGGCTGTGCGACCCGGTCGCCGAGCAGCTGTCGACGGTGTGGGTGTCGGCGTTGCCCGAAGAGGCCAAGGCGATGGCCGGACCATTGCTGGCGATGATGTCGCAGATGGGCGGCATGGCCTTCGGCTCGCAGCTGGGCCAGGCCCTGGGGACGCTGTCCAAGGAGGTGCTGACGTCCACCGACATCGGCTTGCCGCTGGGGCCGTCCGGTGTCGCCGCACTGATGCCCGAGGCCGTCGAGGCGTTCGGCGAAGGTCTCGAGCAGCCGCGCAGCGAGGTGCTGACATTCCTCGCGGCGCGCGAGGCTGCCCACCACCGGCTGTTCAGCCACGTGCCGTGGCTGGCCAGCCAGCTGCTCAGCGCCGTCGAAGCCTTCGCCAAGGGCATGAAGATCGATATGAGCGGCTTCGAGGAGATGGCCTCCGGCCTGGACCCGGCGTCGCTGATGGGCGACCCGGGCGCCATGGAGAAGCTGCTGAGCCAGGGCATGTTCGAACCGAAGGCCACCCCCGAGCAGGCCGCGGCGCTCGAACGACTGGAGACACTGCTGGCGCTCATCGAGGGCTGGGTGCAGACCGTCGTCACCGCCGCACTCGGTGAGCGGCTGCCCGGCACGTCGGCGCTCAGCGAGACGCTGCGTCGTCGTCGCGCCACCGGTGGACCGGCCGAGCAGACCTTCGCGACCCTTGTGGGCCTGGAGCTGCGGCCGCGCAAGATGCGCGAGGCCGCGACGCTATGGGAGAAGCTGACCGACGCCGTCGGCGCAGACAAGCGCGACGCCGTCTGGCAACACCCCGATCTGCTGCCCAGCGCCGCCGATCTCGACGAGCCCGCGGCCTTCATCGACCAGGCGCTCGGCGGCGACACCTCGGATCTCGACCAGGCGCTGGCCGATCTGGAGAAGGACCTCAAGCGGTCCGCCGACGAGGACGCGGGAGACGACCCAGCCGAGGGCTGAGTGCCTGTGGATAACTGATTCGCCGAATCGGCGTGCTGTTGGCACAGTTGGCCCATGACCACGTCTCGTCAGACCCTGAACCCGGCCATGCCGGTGTTGCAGCGGCCCGACGGGACGGTGCAGCTCGGCTGGGACCCGCGGCGCGCCATCGGCATTCGGCCTCCGGACGGGTTGACGGTCGGTGACCTGGCGGACTTGCTGCGCGGCATGCAGAGCGGCGTCGACGCCGAGAGCAGCCAGGCGCTCGCGCTGGCGGCCGGGCTGACCGACGTCGACGGCTGGACCGGCTTGGTCGACGCTCTGAACTCAGCGGGACTGTTGCAGACGGCGCCGGATACCGGCCGGCGACCGGTGTCGGTACGCATTCACGGCAGCGGTCCCCTCTCGGACCTGTTGGCCGGCGCCTTGAATTGTTCCGGAACCCGGGTGCGCACCAGCCGATTCGGCCACGTGGCCGTCACGCGGGACGCCGCCGATCTGGTGGTGCTGTCCGATTTCCTGGTCGCCGACCGCCGTCTGGTGCGCGACCTGCACCGTGCCGGGGTCCCGCATCTGCCGGTGCGGATCCGGGACGGCACCGGGCTGATCGGTCCCCTCGTTCTGCCCGGGGCGACGAGCTGCCTGAACTGTGCCGACCTCCACCGCAGCGACCGCGACGCGTCGTGGCCGGTGCTGGCCGCCCAATTGGAGGGCACCGTCGGCAGCGCCGACCGGGCGACGGTACTGGCCACCGCGGCGGTGGCGCTCAACCAGGTGGACCGGGTGATCGACGCGATCCGCGGCGGCGGGGCCCGCGCAGAACCACCGCCGACGCTCGATGCCACCCTCGAATTCGACATCGGCTCGCGGACCACGGTGGTGCGCCGGTGGTCGCGTCATCCGCTGTGTGACTGGTGCGATCGACTGTCGTGACAACACGCGTTGCCATGTCGCTGCCGTGCACTCAGCAACGTCATGGATGATGTGAATGTGGCTGATATCAAACGGGGCAGTGTGGCACGCAACGCGAAGCTCGCCGGTCTGGCCGGCGGCATGGCGGGACGGGCGGCGCTGGGGTTGGGCAAGCGTCTGGCGGGCAGGTCCAAGGACGAGGTGACCGCCGAGCTGATGGACAAGGCGGCCAACCAGCTGTTCACCGTGCTGGGTGAACTCAAGGGCGGTGCGATGAAGGTCGGCCAGGCCCTGTCGGTGATGGAGGCGGCGATTCCCGAGCAGTACGGCAAGCCGTACCGCGAGGCGCTGACCAAGCTGCAGCGTGAAGCCCCGCCCCTGCCGGCCGCCAAGGTGCACCGCGTGCTCGACGCGCAGCTGGGCACCAAGTGGCGCGACCGCTTCCAGTCGTTCGACGACACCCCGGTCGCGTCGGCCAGCATCGGCCAGGTACACAAGGCCGTCTGGTCCGACGGCCGCGAGGTCGCGGTCAAAATCCAGTACCCCGGCGCCGACGAGGCGCTGCGTGCCGACCTGAAGACCATCCAGCGTCTGGTCGGCGTCTTCAAGCAGCTGGCGCCCGGCGCCGATGTCCAGGGCGTCGTCGACGAGCTGATCGACCGCACCGAGATGGAACTGGACTACCGGCTGGAGGCCGACAACCAGCGGGCGTTCGCCAAGGCCTACGCCGGGCACCCGCACTTCAAGGTGCCGGCGATCGTGGCCAGCGCGCCGAAGGTCGTCATCGCCGAATGGATGGACGGCATCCCGATGTCGGTCATCATCCGGGAGGGCACCGTCGAGCAGCGCGACCTGATGGGTACCCGGCTGTCGGAGCTGACATTCGACGCGCCGGCGCGCCTGGAGATCATGCACGGGGACACCCACCCCGGGAACTTCATGCTGCTGCCCGACGGTCGCATGGGCGTCATCGACTTCGGCGCGGTGGCGCCACTGCCCGGTGGGCTGCCGACCGCGATCGGCGAGATGATCAGCCTGGCGCGGGACAAGAACTACGACAAACTGCTGCCGGTGATGGAGGAAGCCGGGTTCATCCAGCCGGGCGAAGAGGTCCCGATCTTCGAGGTCGACAACATGCTGCGGCAGTACGTCGAGCCGATCCAGACCGATGTCTTCCACTACACGCGGCGCTGGATCATGAAAATGGCTGCGGGCCAGTTGGACAACGGCGTGAACCAGATCAAGATGGCCCGTCAGCTCGACATGCCGCCGAACCTGGTCATCCCGCTGCGCGTGATCGCGTCGACCGTGGCGATCTGCTGTCAGCTGGACGCCCACGTCCCCGTGAAAGCCATTGCCACGGAACTGGTTCCGGGCTTCACGCCTTAGTCAACGGCGATTACGCGGCCGCTCGGCGCCGGCGAGCGGCCGCGTAATGCACGCCAAACACGGTGTGTCGGTGTACAAACACGGCCGCTCGCGGTTGGTGCCCCCCGATGTTGGGCCGCGGGGTCATGCCGCGACGACGTCCTTACGCGGACGACCGCGCGGACGCTTGCGTGCGATGACGGCGCCGCGCTCGAGGATCTCCCCACCCCAAACACCCCACGGCTCTTCACGTTCCAGCGCCTCGTTGAGGCACTGCAACCGGATCGGGCAGTCGGCGCACAGCGCCTTGGCCTGTTCCAGCTGAGTGGGGTTGTCAGCGAACCACATATCGGGGTCGCCGACATGACATGGCACCGCCAGCCTTTGTCGGCAAGTCTGGCTAGTCATGTCCTCATCACCTACTTCCTGGTCGTCTTGCGTCTCATCTGTCTGATGGATCGGTGACCAGGTGGTGGTTTTGAGGTTGTGCCCCAAAAACATTGGCCACGGATCCGGTGGTTTCGGGTCCGTGGCCAGGTTTTGGCTGCTGTGGGCGCTACCTAAGTAGTGCCTCGCTTCACGGACGCGAAGGTCTTGGCGTTGCGCTTGCGCTGCGGGATGTCGGCGACATGTCCAGCCGTCGCGAGACGTGCCGCCGGCATAGCGGCGGCTGCAGCGACAGCGGGAATGGCGGGAACGTCAACGATCTGATGCCAACCGGCGCCGACGCGCGATACCGCCTCATAGGCGGCAGCGGTCAACGGCGCACGGGAACCAGAGACAGCGAGGACAGCGCCACGGGACGCATCAAAGCTGATCATCGGGGCCACCTCCTCAGCGGTCGACTGCGGATTCACGGGGTGCGAATTCGCGGGATTTCGTTGCGGCTTCGAGGCTAGACGTTACCACCAAAATCAGGCAAGCGATTTTTTGACCAGCAGTTTTGGCGCAATTTGCGTCAAGTTTGGCGCAATTTAGTGGGGCTAACGGGACGCGTTCACCAATGCCAGCACATCCGGCCCGTATTGCTCCAGCTTGCGCGCACCGATGCCGGGAATGGCCACCAGCGCGGCATTGTCGGCCGGCAGGGCCTCGGCGATCGCGATCAAGGTGTTGTCGGTGAACACCACGTAGGCGGGCACCTTCATCTCCTGCGCGGTACGCAGGCGCCACTCCTTGAGCCGGCCGAGCAGCTCCTCGTCCAGGTTCGACGGGCACGATTCGCAGCGCCGCAACAGGATCGCGGTCGACGACGTCAGCGCCGCATTGCAGACCCGGCAGCGCGGCGCTGGACCCCGTTTACGTTGCGGCTGTTGGGGTTCCCGGCGGCTCTGCGGTGTAAGCCCGTTGAGGAACCGCGAGGGCTTGCGGCTCTGCCGCCCGCCGGCGGCCCGGGCTAGCGCCCACGAAATCGTCAAATGCACTCTGGCCCTGGTGATTCCGACGTAGAAGAGGCGGCGCTCCTCTTCGACCGGTTCGCTGTCCGCGCCATGTGACAGTGCGTGCGAGATGGGCAGCGTGCCGTCGACCAGACCGACCAGGAACACCGCATCCCATTCGAGGCCCTTGGCGGCGTGCAGCGACGCCAGCGTGACGCCCTGCACCACCGGTGGGTGCCGCGAATCGGCGCGCTGACGCAGCTCGACGAGCAGGCCCTGCAGGTCCAGGTTGGGACGCACCGCGACTTCCTGCTCGACCAATTCGACCAAGGCCAACAACGCATCCCAGCGTTCCCGGGCCTTGGTACCCGCCGGCGGCTCGGCCGTCAGGCCCAGCGGTTCCAGCAGATCCCGGACCAACTGGGGCAGCTCGACACCGGCGACGTCACCCTGGTGTCCCGCGGCGCGCTGCAGCGCCAGCAACGACTGCCGAATCTCCTGGCGGCTGAAGAAGCCCTCACCTCCGCGCACCTGGAACGCCACCCCGGCCGCGGTGAGCGCCTCCTCGTACACCTCGGACTGCGCGTTGATGCGGTACAGCACCGCGATTTCCGAAGGGGCAGTACCGGATTGGATGAGCTTCTTGATGGCGGCGGCGACCGCGTTGGCCTCGGCGACCTCGTCGGGATGTTCCCGGAACACCGGCTTGGGCCCCGGATCGCGTTGACCGATGAGCTGCAACCGGCTGGCGGCCATCCGGCCGGACGCCGCCGAGATCACCTGGTTCGCCAGCGACACCACCTGCGGCGTGCTGCGGTAGTCGCGCTCCAGCCGGATCAGCGCCGCATCGGGGAACCGCCGCGAGAAGTCGAGGAGGTATTGCGGGGTGGCGCCGGTGAACGAGTAGATGGTCTGGTTGGCGTCACCGACCACCGTCAGGTCGTCGCGCTCCCCCACCCAGGCGTTGAGCACCCGCTGCTGCAGCGGGGTGACGTCCTGGTACTCGTCGACGACGAAGCAGCGGTAGCGGTCGCGGAATTCGCCGGCGACGGCGGCGTCGTTCTCGATGGCCGCGGCGGTGTGCAACAGCAGGTCGTCGAAGTCCAGCAGCGCCGATCCGTCGCGCCGGGCCTTGAGGCCCTCGTAACCGGCGTACACCGCGGCGACCTTGGCGGCGTCGAACGGGATGTCCCGTTCGATCTTGGCGACCTGCTCCGGGTACAGCTCGGGGCTGATGAGGGACGACTTGGCCCATTCGATCTCACCGGCCAGGTCGCGCACGTCGTCGGTACTGGCCTGAATACCCGCCCGATTGGCCGCCTGTGCGACCACCGCGAACTTGCTGTCGAGCAACTCCCAGCCGGTGTCGCCGACCACCCGCGGCCAGAAGTACCGCAGCTGGCGCAGCGCCGCGGCGTGGAACGTCATGGCCTGGACGGCCCCGGTGCCTTGTGCTCCGTCGATCTCGTTTTCCAGGCTGCGGAGGCGGCCGCGCATCTCGCCGGCGGCGCGCTGGGTGAACGTCACGGCCAGCACCTGACTCGGCGCGACGTGTCCGGCGGCGACGAGATACGCGATGCGGCGGGTGATGGTGCGGGTCTTGCCCGTGCCGGCACCGGCCAGCACGCACACCGGGCCGCGGGGCGCGAGGACGGCCTCACGCTGTTCGTCGTCGAGGTCCTCGAGAAGTGTGGACGGCGGGGCCTCGGCTGGCATGGCCTCCATCATGGCAGGCGGGTGTGACACACGAGGCACCGCTGGGCGGCATGACGCGGCGATCGGATACGTTGAGGTGCGTTATGAGTGCACTGATCATGTACAGCACGACCTGGTGCGGCTACTGCAAGCGGCTCAAGACCGCGCTGAAGGCCGAAGGCATCTCCTACACCGAGATCGACATCGAGCAGGACCCGGCGGCCGCCGAGTTCGTCGGTTCGGTCAACAACGGCAACCACGTGGTTCCGACGGTCAAGTTCCCCGACGGCTCGACGCTGACCAACCCCAGCATCAAGGACGTCAAAGCCAAGCTGAGTTAGGGATTTGTGCACGATTTTCCGCGCTGGCCGCGGATTTTCGTGCACAAATCACTGAGCCGCCCAGGATTCGATGATCTCCCGGGCGATCGAGATCGAGCCGGGCAGCAGCAGCCGGGTGTCCGCCGTGCTGTTCCAGTCGCCGTGCTCGAGGGCCTCGCGCACCTCGGCCCGGGTGAACCAGTCGGCCTCGGCGATCTCACCGTCGTTGAACGAGAACGGCTGCTCCGGATCACCGATGGCGTGGAAGCCGACCATGAGCGAACGCGGGAACGGCCAGGGCTGACTGCCCAGGTACTTGACGTCGGTGACGGTCAGACCGATCTCCTCGGCGATCTCGCGCACCACGCAGCTCTCGAACGACTCGCCGGCCTCGACGAACCCGGCCAGCAGTGAGAACAACCGCTCGGGCCAGTTGGTCTGCCGGGCCAGCACCGCGCGGTCATGCCCGTCGTGCACGAGGCAGATGATCGCCGGGTCGATGCGCGGGAATTCCTCGTGGCCGCCGACGCTGTTGACCCGCGCCCAGCCGCCCTTGATCGGCTTGGTGGGCGCGCCGTCGATGGCGCTGAAGCGGGCGCTGTCATGCCAGTTCAGCAGTGCCGTCGCCGTCGAGACGAGCTGCGCGCTGATGTCGTCGAAGATCGGCCCGGCCCGGCGCAGGTCGAGGACCTCAACCGGCGCGTCCGTCCCGCCCGTCGGCTCCTCCAGTGCGGCGCGCACGCCCCACACATGGCGGCCGTCGGGCATCCGGCCCAGGAACACCGCGTGCTCGTCGGGCTTGTCGCCGAGTTCCGCGGCACGCCCGAGCACCACCCGGCCACCGGAGATCAACACCTGATTACGGCGGTCCACGCGCAGCAGCAGCGCGTCCTTCCAGCCGGCGATCGCCGCGTCGACGTCGGTGCGCAGCGTGTCGGCGCGGTCGGCACCGACCCGGGACAGCAGCGGGACGTTACGCAGGGTGAAATCGCTCATCGCGGGGCTTACCGTTCGACTTCGGCGTTGCGGATGTAGAGCAGCCGGTCCCCGGCCGCCAGGGCGTCGACCTCAGGCGAGTCGACCCGCAGCAGCTGCCCGTCGCGCACTACCCCGAGCACGATGTCGGTCAGGTGCCGCGGCGAACCGCCGAGCTCCTTGGCCTCGACCTCGCGCTCGGAGATCGCGAAGCCGGCGTCGGGTGTGAGCAGGTCTTCGACCATCTCGACGACGCTCGGCGTCTGGGTCGCGATGCCCAGCAGCCGGCCGGCGGTCTCCGAGGACACGACCGTCGAGTCGGCACCGGACTGCCGCAGCAGGTGCTGGTTCTCGGCCTCGCGGGCCGAGGCGACGATCTTGGCCTTGGGCGCCACCTCGCGCGCGGTCAGCGTGACGAGCACGGCGGTGGCGTCCTTGTCGGTCGCGACGACGATGGACTTCGCGTGCTGGGCGCCGGCGAGGCGCAGCACCTCCGACTTGGTGGCGTCGCCGACCACGGTGACCAGTCCGGCGGCACGCGCCCGGTCCAGGGCCGCCGGGTTCTCGTCGACGACGACGATGTCCCCGGGGGCGACCTCGTCACCGACCATGGCCTGGACCGCGGTGCGGCCCTTGGTCCCGTAACCGACGACGATGGTGTGGTTGCGCACGGTGCTCCTCCATCGCTGAATCTTCAAGGCTTGACGAGACTGCGTGGTCAGCGTCTCGACGGTCGTACCGATGAGCACGATCAGGAACGCGATCCGCATGGGCGTGATCACCAGGACGTTCACCAGGCGCGCGCTCGGTGTCAGCGGTGTGATGTCGCCATAGCCGGTGGTCGACAGCGACACCGTCGCGTAGTAGATGCAGTCCAGGAGCGACATCTCGTTCTCCTGGGCGTCGCGGTAGCCGTCGCGGTCGAGGTACACGACGAGCACCGCGGCGGCGAGCACCAGCAGCGCGTAGATGACACGCCGCACGATCCGGCGGATGGGACTGACGAACGCTTCCGGAATCTGCAGCACATCAACCAGATCCGCGTTCTGGCGGCTCGTGAGGTTCTGTTCCATCGCGGCCATGCGCCGCGACAACCTAACGCGAGCCATGCGGCTCCATTATCTGGCGGAGACTCACCACGAGACGGCTCGGCACAGCACTATGTAACCATGACCGCCGCCAACAGCACTGCCAACACCACTCCCAGCCAGGCGCCCGCGTACCGAATGGGCGCGCTGCTCGTCGGAATGGGCGCCCTGCACTTCGTCGCACCGAAGCCTTTCGACGGCATCGTCCCGGAGGAACTCCCCGGCACGGCACGGTTCTACACCTATGCGTCGGGCGTCGGCGAAGTCGCCACCGGCGCCGCGCTGCTCCTGCCCCGTACCCGCAAGCTGGGCGCGCTGGCCGCGGTCGCACTTTTCCTCAGCGTCTTCCCGGCGAACGTCAACATGGTCCGGCTGTGGTGGCCCAAGGGGTGGCCGGCTCGCGTCGCGGCACTGGCCCGGCTGCCGTTGCAGGTGCCGATGGTGACCCAGGCGCTCAAGATCTACCGCAACTCACCCGAGGTGAACTAGCGCCGCGAGCTCGTCGGCGCCGGGCAGGTCGGTGGGTGCCACCGTCTCCCCAGCGCGCACGTAGTGGAAGACCGCCCGCACCGCATCGACGGGTACGCCCTGGATGGACGACCACGCCAGGCGGTACACCGCCAGCTGAATCGCCTTGTTGCGCAGCGTTTCCGGGGTCGATGGCGGATCGCCGGTCTTCCAGTCGAGCACGGTGTAGCCACCGTCGGCATCGGCGAACACCGCGTCGATGCGGCCGCGGATGACCCGGTCACCGATCACCATGTCGAACGGCACCTCGATGTCGATCGGGGTGCGGGCCGCCCACTCCGAGAGGGCGAACGCGGCCTGCAGATCGGCGAGTTCCTCGGCGACGGCCTGCCCCAGCTCGGCGTCGACCGCACCGGGCAGGTCGTCGAGGTCGAACAGCCGCTCGGCGGAGAAGTACCGCTGCACCCAGTCGTGGAACGCGGTGCCCAGCAGCGCCTGCGGGTCCGGCCGGGCGGGCAGCCGTCGCTGCAGCCGTTGCAGTGCACCCGACCGGTCGCTGCCCAGGTCGACCAATGTGCTCACCGACAACTGCGGCGGCAGGTCGAGCGGACCGCGCTCCTGGGCCCGCTCCCGCTCGGCCAGCAGGGCGTCCACGTCGGCAGCCCAGCCGTGCCGGTCCTCGAGGTCTTCGGCCCCTGCGGCGAGCGCCTGGGCCACCAGGGCCGCGCCCCGGTCGACGTCCCCGCGCCGGGAACCAGCCGGGTCGACGGGCCAGGAGCACTCGACGACGTTGTCCCGCAACGGGTTGACGGCATTTTCCGCGGGTGCCGTGGCCCACTGCTCGATTTCACCGCAGGGGTGGCCCTCCTGCGCTGCCCGTTCGATGATGTCGCGTATCTCGATCAGGAAGTCAGAAGGCCCCGCCGGTTTCCCGGCCGTCGTCCCCCAGTGATATCCGGACAACAGCAGGGTGTCCTCGGCGCGGGTGAGGGCCACGTAGAGCAGCCGGCGTTCCTCATCGGTGCGCCGCTGATCGAGCAGCGCCTTGTGCGCGGCGATCTTGTCCGCCAACATCTTCCGGTCGTAGACATCGGAGGTGTCGAGCACCGGCACGCCATGTTCGGACAGCTCGGCACGGTCCCCACGCAACAACGGCGGCAGGTCCCCCGCGTCGGTCAGCCAGGTGCGCTGCGACGCGGTCGACGGGAACACCCGGGCAACCAGGTGCGGAACCGCGACGATCTGCCATTCCAGGCCCTTGGCCGCGTGCACCGTCAGGATCTGCACGCGGTCCGAGGCCACCGTCACCTGTGCCGGGGCCAGCCCGTTCTCCACCTCCGCGGCCGCGGTCAGGTACGCCAGCAGTCCGGCGATGGATGCTGCGCCGTCCGGTTCTGCGGCCGGCCGCGCGGCGTATCCCGCGACCACATCGGCGAAGGCATCGAGATGTTCGGTGCCGCGCCAGCCCTCGGAAACCCCACTGGCCGCGCGGGTTTCGGCGTCGATACCCAGGACCCGACGTACTTCGGCGACCAGATCCGGCAGCGGCTGGTGCAGGTGCGCACGCAACTGGCTCAATTCGGCGCCCAGGGCCAGCAGCCGGCGGTGTCCTTCGGGTGAGTAGCGGTCGGCCGGGCCCGGATCACTGATCGCGTCGGCCAGGCAGGCGTGGTCGGCGTCGGGGGCGACCTGTGCGACGGCCTGCTCGGCGGGCGACCCGGACGTCCGCGCCGGGTCGGGCGCATCCAGTTCCGAGGCGCGGCGCCAGAGCGCGGCCAGGTCAGCGGCGCCGAAGCGCCACCGCGCGCTGGTGAGCACCCGCATCGCGGCGACCCCGGCAGTCGGTTCGGCGACCAGGCGCAGCATCGCGACGACGTCGGCGACCTCGGGGATGGCCAGCAGCCCGGCCAGACCCACCACCTCGACGGGCACCCCGCGGGCTGTCAGCGCCTCGGCGATGGGCGCGGCGTCGGCGTTGCGGCGTACCAGGACCGCGGCCGTCGGCGCCGGCTCACCCGCCGCGACGGCACCGTGGTACCGGCGGGCCAAGTGATCGGCCACCCAATCACGTTCGGCAACAACATCATCCAGCAATGCACACTGAATGGTTCCCGGCTCGGCGCCCGGTCGCGGCAGCAATTCGCGCACGCTCACGCTGCGGCGCCGCGCCTCGGCGGAGACCTCGTTGGCCAGCTTGAGTGCCCGCGGCGGATTGCGCCAACTGGTCCGCAGTTCCAGGGTCGGGGCCGGCGAACCGTCGGACAGGCGGAAGTCGGTGGTGAACCGCGGCAGGTTGGTCGCCGACGCGCCGCGCCAGCCGTAGATCGACTGAATGGGATCCCCGACCGCCGTCAGCGCCAGGCCGTCGTCGACACCGCCGCCGAACAGCGACGACAGCGCGACCCGCTGAGCGTGCCCGGTGTCCTGGTATTCGTCCAGCAGGACGACGCGATACCGCTCCCGCAGCTGCGCGCCGACCTGCGGGAAACGCTCGGCGAGGCGGGCCGCGGCCGACATCTGGCTGCCGAAGTCCATCACCTGCGCTTCCCGCATCCGCTGGTGCACGGCATCGATCAGCGGCACCAGCTCGGCCCGCTCGGTCTGGGTGGCCAGCAGGTTCAGCAGCGACTGGGTGGGCCCGCCGCGCTGGCCCGGGCCTCCGGGGAGCGTGAGAATGAGCCGCTCCAGCTCGTGATGCGTGTCGCGCACGGCGTCGGTGTCGACGAGATGCTCGGACAGCTGGCCGGCCAGGCGCAGCACCATCTGGGTGACGGCGGCCGGTGACTTGTCGGTGTGCAGCTGCCCCGGGAAGTCGGCGACCACCCGAAAAGCCAACTGCCACATCTCGGTTTCGGTGACCAGCCGGGTGGCCGGCTCGATGGGCAGCAGCAGCCCGTACTCACGCAGCAAGGTGCCTGCGAAGGCGTGGTAGGTGCTGACGGTGGCGTGCTCGTCGGCCAGCGAGACGCCGGGCAGCAGACCCGACCCCGCCAGGCGGGCCAGCCGGGTACGCACACGGCGCAGCAACTGTCCGGCGGCCTTGCGGGTGAAGGTCAACCCCAGCACCTGTGACGGCGTGGCATAGCCGTTGGCCACCAGCCACACCACGCGCGCGGCCATGGTCTCGGTCTTCCCGGCACCGGCCCCCGCGATCACCACCAGCGGTCCCGGTGGCGCGGCGATGACCGCCGCCTGCTCGTCGGTCGGGGTGAACAGCCCGAGTGCCTCGGCAAGGTCGGCGGGGCTGTACGTCACGGGCATGCCCCCTTCGTACCCTGCGCCGGGCACATGGCCCGCACCGGGCACGTCGCACACCCGGAACCGACGCGCGCGACGAAGTGCGGCCCGGCCGTCGCCGCGGCAGCATCGGTGACCTTCTGCCGCCACTGCGCCTGCGCCGTCTCCCCCATCGGATCCTGTTCGCGCTCGGTGGCGCCGGTCTTGGCAGGTTTGGCCGGATACACCAGCCGGCCACCGCCGGGCTGGTCACCATGCGGCACAACACCTTCGGCGATGGCCAGCTGGTACAGCGCGAGCTGGGCGTGCTCCTGGGCATCGGCCTTGGTGGCGGGGCTCTTGCCGGTCTTGACATCGACCACCACGAGGCGGCCCTCACGGTCCCGTTCCAGGCGGTCGATACGTCCCTTCACCTGCACCTGCAGCCCCTCGTCGGCGATCGTGCCGGACACCTCGAGTTCGGTACCGACCTCGGTCAGCTCACCGCGGGTCTCCTGCCGCCACGTCGTGAACGTCGCCAGCATGGCGCGGTACCGCTCCAGCTCGTTGTCGGCATACCAGTTCGAATCGAAAGGCAGCTGCTGCCAGACCTTTTCGAGTTCACCCCGCAGCTGCGCCTCGCTGCGACCCGAATCGGCAACCAGGGCGTGCACCAGCGAGCCCAACGCCGACCGCAGATCGCGGCCGTCGCTGCCGCCGTGGCGCTCCAGCATCCAGCGCAGCGGGCAGTCGGTCAGGGTCTGCACCGTCGACGGCGACACCGTGACGACGTGGTCGTCGCCCGACCACAGCGGCTCGGCAGTGGACAGCTCCGTGCTGGCGTACCACTGCGCCGGGTCGGCGCCCGGCACGCCGGCCTCGGCCAGCCGGGCCAATTGCGCTGCCGCACAAAGCCGGTCGGTCTCCTCGACCGCGCCGTCGGGAGCACACACCACCGACCGCAACCGGCCGACCAATGCCGACGGCGACAACACGGCGGGCGCATGCACCGGGAGCTCGTCGGCGTCGGGGTCGGTGCCGCCGGCCAGGGCCGCCAGCTCCTCGAAGAACGTCGACGGCAGCAACGCCTCGTCACCGTTGTCGCTGTCCACGGCCGTCACCAGCACGCGGTTGCGGGCCCGTCCCAGCGCGGCGACCAGCAGTCGCCGTTCCTCGGCCAGCAGCGGCGCGGTGGCCGACATGCCGCGCACATCGCCCACCCCGTCGACGATGTCGAGGAGCTGCTGGGTGCCGAGTACGCCCCCACGCGGAACGGTGTTGGGCCACAACCCTTCCTGCAGGCCCGCGATCACCACGAAATCCCACTCCCGCCCCAGCGCGGCATGGGCACTGAGCACGGCCACCTCGTCGGCCTCGGCGCGCTCGGGTACCGAACCCGCCCAGGAGAGAGCGCGGACGTGGTCGATCAAGCCGGCGAGGGACGCCGCCGCGGTGCGGGCGACGTACTGGTCGGCAGTGTCGAACAGCGCGGTGACGGCATCCAGATCGGCGTTTGCCGCCACCCCGGCCGCACCCGGACGCCCCGCCGCGGCCTGCCACCGGCGCGACAACCCGCTGGCGTGCCAGGCCTGCCACAGCACGAAACGCGGATCCTGGCCCGCGGTCGCCGACCGGCGCGCCGCGTCGAGAACCGCGCGGACGCGCCGCACGGGCCGTGCCAGCTGATCGGACAGCGAATGTTCGGCACTTCCGGTCAGCGCCTCGACGAGCAGGTCACCGAAATCGCGACCGCTGCCGTCGGCGCGGCGCAGCGCGCGCCGCAACTGGCGCAGTGACACCGGGTCCACGCGGCCGATGGGACCGGTCAGCAGAGCCAGTGCCCGGTCACCGGTCAGTTGGTCGGCGACGCAGTCCAGCACCGTGAGCAGCGCACCCACCGCCGGATGCTGCGCGGGTGGCGCCATGCCGGCCTGCTGCTGCACCGGCACCCCGGCGGCGCTCAGGGCCCGGGCCAGCGCTGTCCCGGCCCGCGGTACCGACCGCACGATGACGGCCATCTGCGACCACGGCACGCCGTCGACCAGGTGCGCGCGCCGCAAGGCGTCGGCGATCAACGCGGACTCGGCATGCGGCGATCCGGCGACGCGCACCGCCAGCGAGCCGAGCTGATCCGTCGTCGCCGGTGTCAGGGCCCGGGACGCGTCCACGCCGGGCAGCCGCCGCGCGACGGCCGCGACCGCTCCGGCCACCGCGGGCGAGCACCGGTGGGACTCGGTCAGCACCACATGAGGCTGGTCCTCGGGGCCGTACAGCAGCGTCGGCTCGGCGCCGCGGTAGCCGAACACGGTCTGGCTCGGGTCACCGGCGATGACCGTCAGCTGGGCACCGGCCGCCAGCACCCGCACCAGCAGCGCGGCCTGCGGATCGAGGTGCTGCGCATCGTCGACGAGCAACAGCTTGATGCGGGCGCGTTCGGCGTCCAGCAGCGCGGGATCGACCGCGAAGGCCTCGAGCGCGGCGCCCACCAGCTCGGCCGCGCCCAGCGCGGGCACCGTCGCCTGCGGGGCCGCCATGCCGACGGCGCTGCGCAGCAGCATGACCTGCTCGTAGACCTGCGCGAACCGGGCCGCCGCCACCCACTCCGGACGGCCGGCCTTGCGGCCGATCCGGCGCAGATCCGCGGGGTCGACGCCGCGTTCGGTGCAGCGGGCCAACAGGTCCCGCAATTCGGTCGCGAACCCCGCGGTGCCCAATGCCGGCCGCAGGTGCAGCGGCCAGTCCACGCTCGCCTCGTCGCCATCCTCCAGATCACCGGCGAGGAGCTCGCGGATGATGCCGTCCTGCTCGGCACTGGTGATCAGGCGCGGCGGCGGGTCACCGGCACGCTGCGCGGCCTGCCGCAGCACGGCGAACGCGTAGGAGTGCAGGGTGCGGACCAGCGGCTCCCGGGTGACCTGGCCGGTATCGCCCAGCAGCGCCGAGGTGATGGCGCCGCGGACCCGGCTGCCCAGCCGCGCCGAACCCGTGAGCAGGAGCACCGACTCCGGATCGGTCCCCGCCGCGATATGCGTTGCCGCCGTGCGGATCAGCAGCTCGGTCTTCCCGGTTCCGGGGCCGCCCAGCACCCGCACGACACCGCGCTGCCCGGGCTCGGTCAGGGCATTAACCGAGCCGGGCGCGGTGAGTGCGGAGTGCGGGGCGGCCATGGCAGGAATGCAACCACGGGGGTACGACAAGTTCGGCCGACGGCGACGTCCGGTCGCGATGTCTGGCAGCATCAACGGGGTGAGCTTGCAGGTGTACCGCTACGGACCGGCGCGGCCGGCACAGATTCTGGCCCTGCACGGCCTGACCGGCCACGGAAAGCGCTGGCAGACACTGGCGGACGGGTATCTTGCCGAATATGCCGTGCTGGCGCCCGACCTCCTGGGACATGGCCATTCGTCGTGGGCGGCGCCGTGGAACATCGATGAGAACGTCGCGGCCCTGGCGGCCCTCCTCCAGGACGAGGCCGACGGGCCGGTGGTCGTGGTGGCACATTCATTCGGTGGCGCGATAGCGCTCAATCTCGCTGCCGCCCATCCGAATCTGGTGTCCGGCCTGGTGCTGCTGGACCCGGCGACCGGGCTGGACGGCAGCTGGATGAGCGAGATCGCCGACGCCATGCTCGGCTCCCCCGACTACCCGGACCGCCAGGAGGCCCACGCCGAGAAGGTGAACGGATCGTGGGGCGAGGTCTCGGCGAAGTACCCCGGCGAACTCGAGCGCGACCTGGACGAGCACCTGGTCGCCCTGCCGGGCGGACGCGTCGGCTGGCGCATCAGCCTGCCCGCCATGATGTCCTACTGGAGTGAGCTGGCCCGCCCGATCGTGTTGCCGCCGCAGGGCACACCGACGACGCTGGTGCTGGCCAAACGAACCCATCCGGCCTACGTCACCGGCGAACTCGTGTCCGGCTTGCAGGCCCGGCTCGGCGCCGACTTCGTACTGACCGAATTCGATTGCGACCACATGGTGCCGCACGCCATGCCCGCCGAAACCGCCGACGTGATCCGGCGTCACCTGGTCTGATCGTGGCCGCTGTCACCGACGAACAGGTGGAGAAGGTGCGGGGTCTCGTCGCCTCGATACCGCCTGGCCGGGTGTCGACGTACGGCGACATCGCCGATGCCGCAGGGCTTTCCAGCCCGCGCATCGTCGGCTGGATCATGCGGACCGATTCCTCGGACCTGCCCTGGCACCGCGTGATCAGCGCGTCGGGCCGGCCGGCAGCGCATCTGGCGACGCGGCAGCTGGAACGGCTGCGCGCCGAAGGGGTGCTGGCGGTCGACGGACGGGTTCGGCTGCGGGAGTACCGGCACCAGTTCTGAGGGCCGCTCAGCCGACGGTGATGGCGTCCAGCCGTTCCTTGATGAAGTCCGCGGAGACCACCGGCGCGAGCCCGGACACCGCACCGATGGGCGGCTGCAACGGGGTGATCAGCGCGTCGTGGTTGGCTTCGTAGAAGTAGATCAGCGACACCAGGTCCTCTTCCGGCGCGTGCGGTTGCGGCGGCAGCACGCGGTGACGCCCCGACGGCCAGCGTCGTCCGCTCCAATACTCCAGCAGGTCCCCGATGTTCACCGTCAGCGCGCCGGGTTCCCAGGGGGCGTCTTCCCAGCCCGCTGCCTCGGAATACACCTGCAGCCCACCGGCGCCCGGCTCCCGGTCGAGCACCGTGACGGTGCCGAAATCGGTGTGCGGGCCGATGCGAAACTGCCCCGGCTCGGGTTCGCCCACGACACTCACCGGCGGGTAGTGGTTGATGTTCATGGTCCACGTCGGCCGATCTGCCAGCGCGGCAAAAGGATTCGCCGGCAATCCCAGCGCGTGCGCGAACAGGGCCAGCAGGTCGTCGGACAGCCGGCGCATCTGGGCGGTGTATTGATCCACCAACGTCTGCAGGGCGGGCACCTCGGCGGGCCATACGTTGGGGGCGAACCAGATTCGATCCACCTCCGGATCCCCCGTCGACGTTTCCGCGCCCAGGCTGAAACTCTCCTTGAGATCGGGTGGCGTCTCGGTGCCCTCGGCGTAACCGTTGGCCTCGGCACCCGGGCCGATCCAGCCGTGCCCGCCGACCGGCACCGAGTACCGCTGCTTGACGTCGTCGGGCAACGCGAAGAACTCCCGGCTGGCCGCGCGCACCGCAGCCGCCAACCCCTGGTCCACCCCGTGGCCGGTGACCACGATGAAACCGGCGCGCTGCAGACCCTCGTCGACCTCGGCGGCCAACGCATCGGCCTCGGCTCCGCCGGCATACCAGCGGGAAATATCCACTGTCGCAATGGCACTCATTCGCCGATATCCTCCGCCCACAATTCGGGACGGGCCGCGATGAAGTCCTCCATCATGGCCACGCACCGCTCGTCGTCCAAAACCGTAACCGCCACACCATGTTCGGCCAGCCAGTCATGACCGCCGTGGAACGTGCGAGCCTCCCCGATCACCACCGCGCCGATGCCGAACTGCCGCACCAGCCCGCTGCAATACCAGCACGGCGACAGCGTCGTCACCATGATGGTCGAGCGGTAGCCGCGCTGGCGCCCGGCCGCGCGGAACGCGTCGGTCTCGGCGTGCACCGAGGGATCATCGTTCTGCACCCGGCGGTTGTGCCCGGCGCCCAGGAGTTCACCATCGGCGCGAAACAACGCCGCGCCGATCGGAATACCGCCTTCGGACAGCCCTTTTCGGGCTTCGGCGACCGCGACGTCGAGCATCTGCTCAGGGCTCATGCGGCGGCGCATTCTGCGGCGATCTTCTTTCGACACAACACCAGGTACGCGACACCCGCGATGACGAAGCCGACGAAGAAGGTGATGTCGCCGAGCTTCGGCACCGCACGGGCGATGTAACCGACGAACTTCTCCTGGTTGGAGAACAACAGCACCGACAGGCCCAGTCCCAGCGCGAAGGACAGCAGCCCGGGCCAGTTCGAGTACGAGCGGTCGTAGAGGTACCCGGCAATGTGTTGCCCGCGACGCAGATACTGATCGGCGAAGACCACACCCAGCCACGGTCCGATCCAGTAGGCGATCACCAGCAGGAACGCTTCATAGCTGTGCGCGGCGTCGGGCAACGCCCACCAGGCGATCAGGAAACCGGCGACGCCGAAGAAGACGGTCACCAGCGCCCGCGCGATATGCGGCGGCAACGTGATCCCGATGGTCACGAAAGCCATTGCCCCGGAATAGATATTGAGCGCATTGGCGGCGATCGCGCCGATCGCGATGGCCAGCAGGGTCGCCTTGGCCAGCCACGGCCCGAGCTCGGCCGTGAACGACGCGGTCGGATTGGCCAGGCTCGCGGTGCCGAACGTCGCCGATGCCGCCCCGACGATCTCCAGGACCGCGCACGAGATGAACAACCCGGTCGAGGCGAAGAACCCCGTCGCGAAAGTGGACACCGCCGACGGCAGATAGCGCGTGTAGTCCGCGGCGTACGGGGTCCAGCCGGCCGCGTAGCCGAACGACGTGCCGACGGTGAGCAGGAAGCCGCCGAGTCCGCCGACGCCGCCGGACGGCGCGGGCGCACCCAGATTCGCGTGCGCGAAGATTCCGACCGATGCCGCGCCGAAGACGACGACGAGCGCCGGGAACGACCACCGCTCGAACGCCTGCACCAGGTTGTGGCCGAAGAACGCGAACGCCGTCTGCAGCACCACGATGATGATCAGGCCGATCAGCGGTCCGAAGCCGAACAGGGTGGACAGGGCAAACGCACCGCTGACGCTGTTGGTGGCGAACCAACCGACGCCTGCGGTGATCGACATCAACGTCGCCGGCAACGCATTGCCCTTGAACCCGAACGCCATTCGGCCCAGCACCATCTGCGGCACGCCGTGCAGCGGCCCACGCGCGGACAGGAAATAGTGCGCGATGGCACCCAGCCCCGTCCCGACGACGATCCCGGCGACCGCCTGCCAGAAGCTCATGCCGAAGGCGAGGACGGCCAGCATGCCGACGAACACCGTCGCGAATTCCATGTTGGGCGACGTCCACGTCCAGAACAGCTGGCTCGGCTTGCCGTGCCGGTCCGCCTCGGCGATGAACTCGTTGCCACCGGGTTCGACCGCAGCGATCCGGTCTTTGTAGGTTCCGTCGGTGGTGGGTTCAACAGCCGTCATGCGAGGTAACTTTCCCACCGAACGGGGCGCGCTGCCATTCGAACGACGGTGCGCGGAATTACAGCACCAGGCGGACCAGAGCTGCGGTGCGGGCCAGCCCCGGGAAAGCCGCGGCCGTCGACCGGGGGTGCAGGGCATGCACAGCGAGCCGGAAGATCAAGGCACGCAACAACATCTGCGGCCACTCCGGCAGCGATGCCCAGCGTTCGATGAGACCGTCGTCGGCCTCGCCCCAGGACAGCGCATCGACGACGACCACGCCCGCGGCCCACGACGCCGGGCGCCAGTACGGCGTGATGTCGGTGATGCCCGGCGCGGCGGTGCCGGCGAACAGCACGGTGCCGTAGAGGTCGCCGTGCACCAGCTGGCTCGGGTTGCGGGTCGGCTTGCGCAGCGACGCAAGCTGATTGATCAGCTCGATCGAACGGCGGCCGTCGGTGGTCCCGGGTACCACCCGCGAGCCGGGCGGCAACGACTGCAGTGGCCGGTCTTCCCACGCGGCGCGGTCGGCGGCGATGAAGACATCGACGTCGCTCCACGGCACCGCGGGCGGCTGCGTCAGGAACCGTGGACGCTCGAGCTTGGCCGTCGCCTCGTGCAGGCGCACCGCCGCCGAGACGATCTCGTCGTGCCGCGGTTCCGGGGTCCCGGTGACGAACGTGTCAGCGCGCCAGCCGGCGACGACGTAGCGGCCGTCGGTGGCACGCACCGGGCGGGCCAGCCGGACGCCGTCCACGAACAGCGTCTCGCGCACCTTGGCCGACCAGGACGCCCGCGCGTTGTCGGCGACCATGGACAGCACGACCTCGCCACAGCGCCAGCCGCCCTCCCAGCTCGAGCCGAGCGGCACCGGCCGGAGACCGGTCAGGCCGAACGCCGTGAGCACATGTTCGGGAGGACGGTCGACGGTCACCCGATCAGACTAAGGTGTGCCCGGCCAGACCTGACGTCAGTACATGACCATGTCGGGCTCGAGTTGCCGGGCCCAGGCCACGATTCCGCCCTGCAGGTGCAACGCGTCGGCGAATCCGGCCTGTTTGAGGGCGAGCAGGGCCTCGGCCGAGCGGATCCCGGTCTTGCAGTACAGCACCGCAATTCGGTCCTGTGGCACCCGGGCCAGCCCGGCCCCGGAGTCGAGCGTCGACTTGGGAATCAGTTCGGCACCCTCGATGCGGTTGATGGCCCACTCCGCGGGCTCCCGCACGTCGATCAGGGCGACGGGCTTGCCGGAGTCGATCAGCTCCCGCAGCTCGAGCGGAGTCACCGTCGAGTCGGCCGCCGCCTCGGCGGCCGCGTCGGACACCACGCCGCAGAACGCGTCGTAGTCGATGAGTCCGGTGATCTTCGGGGTCGCCGGGTCCTTGCGGATCGCGATGGTGCGGTAGGTCATGTCGAGGGCGTCGTAGATCATCAGCCGGCCCAGCAACGACTCGCCGATACCGGTGATCAGCTTGATGGCCTCGGTGCCCATCACCGAGGCGACGGACGCGCAGAGAATCCCCAGCACGCCGCCCTCGGCGCATGACGGCACCGTGCCCGGGGCCGGCGGCTCCGGGTAGAGATCGCGGTAGTTCAGCCCGCGCCCGTCGGGGGCGTCCTCCCAGAACACCGACACCTGGCCGGAGAACCGGTAGATCGAGCCCCAGACGTACGGCTTGTGCGCCAGCACCGCGGCGTCGTTGACGAGGTAGCGGGTGGCGAAGTTGTCGGTGCCGTCCAGGATCAGGTCGTACTGCTCGAACAGCGGCACCGCGTTGTCGGTGTCGAGCCGGAATTCGTGCAGATTGACGGTGACCAGCGGGTTGATCTCCAGGATCGATTCGCGGGCGCTCTGGGCTTTCGACCGGCCGACGTCGGACTGGCCATGGATGATCTGGCGCTGCAGGTTAGATTCATCGACGACGTCGAACTCGACGATGCCGATGGTGCCGACGCCCGCCGCCGCGAGATAGAGCAGGGTCGGGGAACCCAGTCCCCCGGCGCCGATCACGAGCACCCGTGCGTTCTTGAGCCGCTTCTGCCCGTCGACGCCGAGGTCCGGGATGATCAGGTGGCGGCTGTATCGCGCCACCTCGTCGCGGGTCAGTTCGGCTGCCGGCTGCACCAGCGGCGGCAAGGAGCCGTTTTCCTCCTTGCGTCCGGACGGGGATGCCATGCCCTCAACAGTAATCAGCGGCTTCGCATGACATTTCGGGGCCGCTCGGCGGCGACGAGCGTGCGCTCCCTGTACGCCGAATACGGCGTGTCGGGGTACAGACACGGCCGCTCGCGGGAGGGGCGGCTAGGGAATGGGGTACGGCCAGGAGTTGACGTGGCAGGTCTTGCCGTCGGGCTTGACCGACTCCGGGTCGAACTTGGCGTCGTCGTTGTTGTTGGTCGAGAAGGTCTGCTGCATCATGATCGGCGCCAGCCCGCCGTTGTCACCGCAGGGCTCGTGCATCCGGAAGCCGAGGGCGTGGCCGACCTCATGGTTGATCAGGTACTGGCGGTACGAGCCGATGTCGCCCTGGAACGGCACCGCGCCGCGCACCCAGCGTGCCTCGTTGATGAAGACGCGGGACTGTGCCTTGCCACCGTCGGCCGGGAAGTACGCCGGGTTGAAGCACGACGACTCCAGCTGGATGTCGTAGCCGCAGCCCTCGCGGACCGTCATCGGCGAGGTCAGGGACACCCGGAAATCCGGTGTCTCCGGCGACGACGCGTCGAGCCGGGTGAAGGCGAACTTCCCGTCATGCGTCCAGCTCTTGGGGTTCGCGAGGGTTTCGGCGACCATCCGGGCGAACGCCTCGTCACCGCCGAAACTGGTGGTGTCGACGCCGTCCTCGACCTCGACGGTGTAGGTCACCGACTTGGTGGTGCCCTGACCGATCTTGCCGGTGGTACCCGGCACGATGTGCCAGGCCTTGGCGCCGGCCTCGGTGAACGGCCCGCCGTCCGGGAGGATGCCGGTGGGCAGGTTGACGTCGAACTGCGTCAGGCCCTTGGGCGGTGCGCCGACGATCGCGGTGCTCGCCGAGTTGATGGTGGGCTGGCCCACCATCGGCACGTGCGGATGCGACGGTGTGATCGGCGCCGGACCGGAGATGCTCTGGTAGACCACGATTCCGGTGACGACGGCCAGGGCCGGCAGGGCGTAGGCGCGCCACCCGTAGGTGGATACGAAGCGGCCCAGCCAGGACTGCTTGCGCCACTGCTGCCGGTCGTCCCGGTTGGACCGCAGCCGTCCGGAGTCCTCGGCCACCGGATCCCGCTGCGCGCGCAACGGCTCACGCCACTCATTGCGCACCACAGGGACGCGACCGGTGCCTCGGCCCGGGTCGTAGGTCACCGAACCAGGATGGCACAGAGCTGGGCGTACGCCGGTAATGGCACGCCACCAGGTTGTTCAAGTGGGACCGGACACAATCGCCGAACCGCTGGTAGCACGCGAAAGCCGCGAACTAACGGTAGTAGTGTCGTGGCGATAAACTGCCGGGTCGGTCAACCTGAACAACACGTTGGGCGGCCATGAACAGCGGGGTCCAGATCGGACAATGCCAGATTGAGGACGTAATGAGCGAGGTTGCCAACACCTCAGACGCCAGAGGCACGCAAGCCGGAACCGACGGTGCGCAGGGCGGCCCGACCACGAATCGACGGGGCAACCGGCTGCCTCGCGACGAACGCCGCGGACAGCTGCTGATCGCGGCGAGCGACGTCTTCGTGGACCGCGGCTACCACGCAGCCGGCATGGACGAGATCGCCGAACGCGCCGGCGTGAGCAAACCCGTCCTGTACCAACACTTCTCGTCGAAGCTGGAGCTGTACCTGGCCGTGCTGCAGCGGCACGTCGACAACCTGCTGCAAGGCGTGCGCGGCGCGCTGAGCGCCACCACCGACAACCGGCTGCGCCTGCGTGCGGCCGTCGAGGCGTTCTTCGACTTCATCGAGCACGACAGCCAGGGCTACCGGCTGATCTTCGAGAACGACTACGTCACCGAGCCGCAGGTGTCGGCGCAGGTGAAGGTCGCGACCGATTCATGCACCGACGCGGTGTTCGACCTGGTGAGCAGCGATTCCGGGTTGGAGCCCCATCGCGCCCGGATGATCGCCGTCGGGCTCGTCGCGATCAGCGTCGACTGTGCCCGCTACTGGATCAACAACGACCGGCCGATCTCCAAGGACGCGGCCGTCGACGGCACGGTGCAGTTCGCCTGGGGTGGACTGTCACACGTTCCACTCACCCGCTGACGCGGCCAGAACAAAGAAAGCTGCCCCTTTCCATGGTGGAAAGGGGCAGCTTTTGCGTGTGGGCGGTGTCAGTCCTTGCCGGTGACGCCGAAGCCGACGCGGCGGACGTCGGCAGCGCCGATCTCGACGTAGGCGATCTTTGCGGTCTGCACCAGGAACCGGCGACCCTTCTCGTCGGTCAGTGCAAGCACGCCCGAATCCTGACCGAGCGCGTCGGTCACCAACTTCTCCACTTCCTCGGGAGTCTGCGCGCTGTTGAGGAACAGTTCGCGCGGGCTGTCGGTGACACCGATCTTGACCTCCACGCTGACCCCTTTCATTCGTTTTCAAGACTTCGGTCGAGCTGCTGTCGAACTCTCCTCAGGAGGCTAGTGGACGACGGCCGCCGTGGTGGCCGCGGGCCGTTCGCCGGTGGCGAACCGGTGCGAACGCCGGCGCCGAGGTCACGACGTCGTCACAGTTGTCGGCCCGGAAACGCGGCCCGGCGGCACCGCTTTTCGAGGTCGCGACAGGTCGTCTCGGCGCGGTCGACCGAACCGAGTCCCGACCGTTATCCGACGGTCAGCGAGCCGACCTCATCCGTAACTTTTGCACCATTAGCATCGACGAGGTAAGTGATACTCGACCGGGGAAAGTCGCCATGAGCAGGACATATTCGCGATATTCGACACCGTCGGGGGCGTCCACCGGCAGCTACGGGGACACCCCGAGCCACCAGGGCTACGACCGCGGCTACAGCTACAGCTACGGCTCCAGCACCGGGTACGGCAGCGACCGGACCCACTCGTACAGCTCGTACGGCTCGTACGGCTCCGCCACCGACCTGGCCGACCGCCCCACGCGCGAGTACAGCAGCACCTACGGCGACACCGATCGGTTCACCGCAGCCGATACCGACTACGCCGGTGGCGACGCCGACGCGGCCTATGACGACGCGGCGTATGACGACTACGACGACGAGATCTACGAGTACGACGAAGGCATCGACCGGCGCTGGGTGTGGGTGGCCGGTGTCGCCGGCGCCATCCTGCTGGTGGCGGTCATCTGCACCGTCGTCATCCTCGGCGGCGGTGACAGCGGGCCTGTCACGGCGCCGATCACGCCGCCCAGCACGAGCCAGTCGGCCACGCCGACGGCCTCCGCCACGCCGTCGGCCGCACCGCGTCCCCGGGTGACGGCGGCGCCGCCGACCGCCTCGCTGGCTCCCGAGACCGTCACGACCGTCACCCCGACCGCAGCGGCGCCCACACCGGCCGAGGCCGTACCGCCGGTCGACCCCGCCGCCGTCCCCGCGGCACCCGGCCCGAACACGGTCACCTACCGCATCACCGGCAACAAGTCGCTACTCGACCTCGTGACGGTGATCTACACCGACGGGCAGGGTGCGCTGCAGACGGACGTCAACGTGGCACTGCCGTGGGCCAAGACGGTCACGCTGAACCCGGGCGTCACGCTGAGTTCGGTGACCGCCACCAGCGTCACCGGTCAGCTGAACTGCTCGATCAGCGACGGTTCGGGACAGCCGGTCGCCGTGCAGAGCAACAACACGATGATCACCACCTGCACGAAGTAATCGCCACAGGCATCCAGGACCGGGTGTGTGAGCTCAGCCGAGGCCGAGTTCGCGCACCCGGTTCTTGTGTGTCTCCTGCAGGCGCTCGAAGAACTCGGTCATCTGGGTCAGACCCTCGCCGCTGGACAGCACCAGGTCGACGAGCTCGTCGTGCTCGGCCATCACGAACTGCGCCTGGGTGATGGCCTCCCCCAGCAGCCGGCGCGACCACAGCGCCAGCCGGTGCCGCTGCCGGTCGCTGGCGCTGACCGCGGCCCGCACCTCGGCCACCACGAACTGGGAGTGCCCGGTTTCCGACAGCACCGCGCGCACCACGTCGGCGGCCTCGGCGGGCAGCGACCCGGCGATCTCCAGGTAGAAATCGGCTGCCAGGGCGTCGCCGACGTAGGTCTTGACCAGCGCCTCGAGCCACGTGCTCGGTGTGGTCAGCCGGTGGTAGTTCTCCAGTGCCGGAGCGTATTTCGTCATCGCCGGGACGACGTCGACACCGCGGCGCAGCAGCGCCTCGCGCAGCACGTCGAAGTGCCCCATCTCGGCGGCGGCCATGCGCGCCAGATTGATGCGACCGGCCAGGTTCGGCGCCATCCGCGCCTCCTCGGTCAGCCGGTAGAACGCGGCGACCTCGCCGTACGCGAGCAGGGCGAACAACTCGTTGATACCGGGATGATCGCCGGTCACCGCCGGCTGCGCCGGAGTTGCCGTCTGCTCGGGCAGCGCCTGGGACCTCGAAGGCGACGGGGAAGGCATGGCCCCAACTGTAGACCGCGACTCGCGTCACAGCCGACCGGCGATGCGACCAGCTACAATGGTCTCGGCTGTAGCCAGTTCCGGGCAAGTTCCGGATCGGGAAAAGGTCCGGCGCGGGCAACGCGCGACCGGCTGCGACCAAGGAAATGTGCGTGCACGTGTTGGCCCACCTCCATCCGCGACCGACGCGGTAGACGGTTCTCCAGCTCGCCGGAACACCCGGCTGATTCGGCAGAACCGCCCCGAGGGCCCAAGTGTTGATCGTCAGACTCGTGCGCGCGTGGACAAACAGCGAGCACAGACTCCGATGACACTGGAAGGCATCCACGCCACCTCATGACCGCATTGACTGCAAAGACAACCGAAGAAAAAACATTCGCCGACCTGGGCGTTCGGGACGAAATCGTCCAGGCACTCGCCGAGGACGGCAAGGCCCACCCGTTCGCGATCCAGGAGCTGACCCTCCCGCTCGCGCTGGCCGGCGACGACCTCATCGGCCAGGCCCGCACCGGTATGGGCAAGACCCTGGCATTCGGTGTGCCGCTGCTGCACCGCGTCGCATCCGACGCCTCGCTGCCGCTGACCGGCACCCCGCGCGCGCTCGTCGTCGTCCCCACCCGTGAGCTCTGCATCCAGGTGCACGGCGACCTGACGATGGCCAGCAAACACCTCAAGGCCGGCGAGAACGGGGAGCGCAAACTCCGCGTCGAGGCCATCTACGGCGGCCGCCCCTACGAGCCGCAGATCGAGGCCCTGCAGCAGGGCGTCGACGTCATCGTCGGTACCCCGGGCCGGCTCCTGGACCTGGCTCAGCAGGGTCACCTGCAGCTCGGCGGCCTGAGCGTTCTGGTCCTCGACGAGGCCGACGAGATGCTGGACCTGGGCTTCCTGCCCGACATCGAGCGCATCCTGCGGCTGACCCCGGACTCCCGCCAGGCCATGCTGTTCTCGGCCACCATGCCGGACCCGATCATCACGCTGGCCCGCACGTTCATGAACCAGCCGACGCACATCCGGGCCGAGGCCCCGCACTCGGCGGCGACCCACGACACCACCAAGCAGTTCGTCTACCGCGCCCACGCGCTGGACAAGGTCGAGATGGTGAGCCGCATCCTGCAGGCCAACGGCCGCGGCGCGACCATGATCTTCACCCGCACCAAGCGCACCGCGCAGAAGGTGTCCGACGAGCTCGCCGAGCGCGGCTTCAAGGTCGGCGCCGTCCACGGTGACCTGGGCCAGATCGCCCGTGAGAAGGCGCTCAAGTCCTTCCGCAACAGCGACATCGACGTTCTGGTCGCGACCGACGTCGCCGCCCGCGGTATCGACATCGACGACATCACACACGTCATCAACTACCAGATCCCCGAGGACGAGCAGTCCTACGTGCACCGCATCGGCCGTACCGGCCGCGCCGGCAAGACCGGTATCGCCGTGACGCTGGTCGACTGGGACGAGCTGACGCGCTGGGCGCTCATCGACAAGGCCCTGAACCTGGACTGCCCGGACCCGGCCGAGACCTACTCGCGGTCGCCGCACCTGTACGAAGAGCTCGACATCCCCACCGATGTCACGGGCTCGATCGGCGCCTCGCGGGCCAAGCCCGCCAAGAAGTCCTCGGACCCCGAGCTCAAGCGCGAGTCGAGCGCCGACAAGGACCGTCCCGCCCGCAACCGCAGCCGGTCGCGCCGCCGCACCCGCGCCGGTGAGTCGGCCACGGGTCATGTCGAGGCAGCGGGCGCAGTCGAGGGCGACACCGCCGTAGCCGGTGCCCCGGCCGGTGACAGCCCGGCCGAGTCGAGCCACTCGGGCCGCCGCCGCCGGCGTCGTCGTCCGAGCAAGGCCGCCTCGGAGGCCGCGGCCGTCGCAGCACCTGCTGCCGAATAGCCGCAGGCCGCCCGAGCCCTATGGTCAAACCGGAGCGACGTACCAGAGCTGATCTGATCGCCGCCGCGGCCATCGTCGTGGTGGTCGCGGTCGGCGCAGCGCTGATCTGGTGGAACAGCGACGCGCGCGCCACCGTCAGCCGGCCCGCCGACCGTCCCATCCCGGCCTTGCACGCCGCCAAGACGGTGCCGACGACGCTGCGCGAACTGTGGACCGCGGCCAGCGGCAAGACCAGCCAGCCGTCGGTCGTCGGCGGCGTCGTGGTGACCGGCGACGGCGATCAGATGCTGGGCCGCGACCCGGCGACCGGCAACACGCTGTGGAGCTACTCGCGCGCCCGTGAGCTGTGCGGCGTCACCACCGTGTACCAGTACGCGGTGGCTGTGTACCCCGACGGCCGCGGCTGCGGACAGGCCAGCGCCATCGACGCCGGCACCGGACGCCGCGGACCGGCCCGCAGCAGCCTCGCCGATGCCGAGGTGAAGCTGTCCACCGACGGGACGACGATCCTGTCGTACGGCGACAGCCGCCTGGAGCAGTGGCGTTCCGACCTGGTGCGGATGATCAGCTACGGCTACCTCGACGCGGTGGTCAAACCCGGCGTCCCGGCCTCTCCCCTGTGCCGCTTGGTGTCCGCCGCGGCCAGCTCGGCGTCGGTGGCCGTCATGGAGGCCTGCCCCAAGCAGAACGACCTGCGGCTGACGCTGCTGAAGGCCGCCAAGGAAGAGGACCAGCCGGACGTCAAGCGGGTATCGCTGCCCGGCGTCAGCGTGGACTCCGACGCACAGGTGATCGCGGTGTCGGACACCAAGGTGGCGGTCTACCTGCCGACGCCGCAGCCGTGCGTGAACGTCATCGACGAGACCGGCAACACCATCGCCAGCACGCTGCTGCCGCATGCCGCGACGCCGGTGACGGCGACGACGCGCGTCGGAGACGTCGTCACCTGGTACACGGGTGACTCGGTGCTGGTCTTCGACAGCAATGGGCTGCGCTACAAGTACACCGTCAGCGCGCAGGGTGGGCAGGCACCGATCGGCCCGGCCACCATGCTGGCGGGGCATCTGCTGGTTCCGGTGACCAGCGGCTACGACACGTTCGACGCGCAGAGCGGCGCCGGTCAGACGCACATCGCGCTGGCGCGGCAACCGGTCAACTCCGCGGTGATCCCGGCCCTGGCCGGTTCGGTGCTGCTGGAGCAGCGCGGCAGCCAGTTGGTGGCGCTGGGTCAGTGACCTGAGGTGTCACACCTCAGGGGTGAAGACCGGCAGGGCCTTGTTCTTCTTCCAGTGCTTGATCAGCGACTGCGCCAGTTCGCGATAGGCGATGGCGCCCTTGTTCTTCCGGCCGGCGAGGACCGACGCACCCGAGGCGCTGGCCTCGGCGAAGCGCACCGTGCGCGGGATCGGCGGGGCGAGCACCACGAGGCTGTAGCGGTCGGCGACGTCGAGCAGGACATCGCGGCTGTGCGTGGTGCGGGCGTCGTACAGCGTCGGCAGCGCGCCCAGCAGCCGCAGGTCGGGGTTGGTGATCTGCTGCACGTCGTTGACGGTCCGCAGGAACTGGCCGACACCGCGGTGCGCCAGCGTCTCGCACTGCAGGGGCACGACGACGTCGTTGGCGGCAGTCAGGCCGTTGAGGGTCAGCACGCCGAGTGACGGCGGGCAGTCGATGATCACCACGTCGAACTGGTCGGCGATCTTCGCCAGCGCGCGCTTGAGCGCGTACTCCCGGCCGGCCCGCATCAACAGCATCGCCTCGGCACCGGCCAGGTCGATGTTGGCCGGCAGCAGGGTCATGCCCTCGGCGGTCGAGACCAGCGCGACATCGGGTTCCACGTCGCCGAGCAGCACCTCGTGCACCGAGACCGGCAGTTTGTCGGGGTCCTGGCCCAGAGAGAAGGTCAGACAGCCCTGCGGATCGAGGTCGACGAGCAGTACGCGCTGCCCTTCCTCGGTCAGCGCTGCACCCAGCGACGCCACTGTCGTCGTTTTTGCGACCCCACCTTTTTGGTTGGCGACCGCAAGTACCCGTGTCACGGTGCCCATCCTGACACGCGGCCAAGTGGCGCCGCTCACCGTGGGGCAGAATCTCGGGCGTGAGTATTGGCGTCGACCCGGCAGGCGAACTGCTGACACACCGGCTCATCCTGCTCCGGCACGGCCAGACCGAATGGTCGCGCAGCGGCCGGCACACCGGGCGCACCGACCTCGATCTGACCGAGGAAGGCCTGCAGCAGGCCCGCAGCGCCGCCTCGGCGCTGGCCGAACTGAAGCTCGACAACCCCTTGGTGATCAGCAGTCCGCGCCGGCGGGCCGTGGTCACGGCCGAACTCGCCGGGCTGGACGTCGCCGAGACCACCGAACTGCTGGCCGAGTGGGACTACGGCGACTACGAAGGCCTGACCACACCGCAGATTCGGGAGCAGGTGCCCGACTGGCTGGTGTGGACGCACGGCTGCCCCGGCGGCGAGAGCCTGGCCGACGTCAGTGCCCGCGCCGACCGCGCCGTCGCGCTGGCCCTTGAGCACATGGCGACGCGCGACGTGGTGTTCGTCGGGCATGGGCACTTCTCGCGGGCCGTGATGACCCGCTGGATGGAGCTCCCGATCACCGACGGCATCCGGATCTCCATGGCGGCCGCGTCGATCTCGGTGTGCGGCTTCGAGCACGGCGTGCGCCAGTTGGTCGCGCTGGGTCTCACCGGCCACCCCAACCCGTGCCTGCCCGAGTGACCCCGGTTTTCGTGCTGGCAGGTCCCGATGGGGTCATGCTGGCGGACGGGCCGGCGCAGGCGTACCCGAATCTGGACGACGCGCGGCGCGCACTGGCCGCCGACGACGTGCCGATCCTGGTGGGCGCCTTGCCTTTTGACCTCGACTCCCCCGCCGCGTTGATGGCGCCGGCCGCCGTCACGTACGCCGACGCGCTGCCGTTCAGAGCTGACCGGCTGCCGGCGGTCCGCATCGCGGCCAGCCTGCCGTCGCCCGACGAACACCGGGCCCGGGTGGCCGCCGCGGTACGGGCCCTGCGCGACCCGGCGGCAGGCCTGCACAAGGTGGTGCTGGCGCGCGCGCTGGAGCTCGTCGCCGACGACGCCCTGGACCCGTACGTGGTGCTCAGCCGTCTGGCCGACGACCGCAGCGCCACAGCGTTTTTCACCGATCTCAGCGCGGCCGGCGCGCCGTACTCCGGCACCGCGCTGCTCGGCGCGAGCCCCGAACTGCTGGTGGCCCGCCGCGGCGATGTGGTGACGTGCAAACCGTTCGCGGGCTCGGCGCCGCGGTCCGCCGACCCCGAGACGGACGCCGCCAACGGCGCCGCGCTGGCGGCCTCGGCCAAGAACCGGCACGAGCACCAGCTGGTCGTCGACATCATGCGTGCGGCGCTCGAACCGCTGTGCAGCGAGCTCGACATCGCCGCCGAGCCGCAGGTGAGCGCCACCGCGGCCGTCTGGCACCTGAGCACGCCGATCGTCGGGCGGCTGCGCGAAACCTCCACCACCGCACTGGATTTGGCCATCGCACTGCATCCGACGCCAGCTGTCGGCGGGGTGCCCACCGCGGCGGCGGCACGGCTGATCAACGAACTCGAAGGCGACCGCGGGTTCTATGCCGGTGCGGTCGGCTGGTGCGACAGTGCCGGCGACGGCCGGTGGGTGGTGTCGATCCGGTGCGGGCAGCTGTCCGCCGACCGGTTGTCCATCGACGCCCGCGCCGGCGGCGGTATCGTCGCCGAATCCGATCCCGATGACGAAGTCACCGAGACCACAACGAAATTCAGGACGATGCTGACCGCACTGGGGGTAGCGCAATGATGGGACACCACAAATGACGACGATCATCCGCCCGGTACGGCCCGGCGACGAAGTCGAGATCACCGCGATGATCCACGAATTGGCCGAGTTCGAGAAGGCCGCCGACCAGTGCACCGTGACCGAGGCGCAGATCCGGACGGCGCTGTTCGGCGGCGCCGAATCGGGCCAGGCCGCCGTTTCGGGTCATTTCGTCGAGGTCGACGGCCGGCCGGCCGCGTTCGCGCTGTGGTTCCTGAACTTCTCGACGTGGGACGGCGTCTCCGGCATCTACCTCGAAGACCTGTTCGTGCGCCCCGACTTCCGGCGCCGCGGCCTGGCCCGCAAGCTCCTGTCGACGCTGGCGCAGGAATGCGTCGAGCGCGGCTACACGCGGCTGCAATGGGCGGTGCTGAACTGGAACGTGAATGCCATCGCCCTGTACGACGAGGTCGGCGGCAAACCGCAGTCCGAGTGGACGACGTACCGGGTATCCGGGCCCGAGTTGACGGCTCTGGCCCAGGGCTGATCCGGCGTCCGCTGACGTCCGGCGCAAATTTCTTCCCCAATTCCCTTCTGCACGTGGGCCTCGGCTGCCACCATCGGTGTTGATCCGCGGCCCGACCGATGAGGCCGGGCCGGCGAAGGGACGGCAATGCGATTTCAGCGTCGCCAACTGCTGTCCAGGGTGAGCATCCAGTCGAAGCTCGTGGTGATGCTGGTGCTGTGCACCATCATCGCGGCGACCGTCGTCGGCGTCATCGGGTTCCGGGCCGGCCGCGCCTCGCTGCGGGACTCGGTCCTGAACCGGCTCACCGAACTTCGGCAATCGCAGTCCCGTGAGCTCAAGGACCAGCTGTCCGACCTGAAGAACTCGATGATCATCTACGCGCGCGGCGCCCACACCCAGGGCGCGCTGGCGGAGTTCACCGCAGGATTCGACGCGCTCGCGGACAAGCCCGTCAGCCCGGCACAGTCACAGGCGATCACCGACTACTACACCAACACCTTCCTCAAGGAGGTGCAGCAGTCCAGCGGCGCCAAGCTCAACGTCGATCAACTGCTGCCGCGGGACAACGCCCAGCGGTATCTGCAGGCGAACTACACCGCCGTGCGCAAGGACGACGACACCGCGGTCAAGGTCGACGACGCGCACGACGGCAGCACCTGGTCCGCGGCGAACGCCCGCTATCAGGACTTCTTCCGGCAGATCGTCACGCGGTTCGAATTCCAGGACGCGCTGCTGCTCGACAACCGCGGCAACGTGGTCTACACCGCGTACAAGGACGTCGACCTCGGCACCAACATCCTGACCGGGCCCTACAGTGGCTCCAAACTCCGTGGCGCATACGAGAAAGCGATGTCCGCCAACGCCGTCGACTACGTCGGCATCACCGATTTCGAGGTGTACCAGCCGGCGGAGAACGTGCCGACCGCGTGGATGATCACGCCGATCGTCACCGCCGGGCGCGCGATGGGCGCGCTCGCCCTGCAGTTCCCGGTCACCAAGATCAACCGGCTCATGACGTTCGACCAGCGCTGGAAGGAATCCGGCCTGGGCAATACCGGCGAAGTCTTCCTGGTCGGCCCCGACGACCTGATGCGCTCGGATTCCCGGATGTTCCTGCAGGACCGGCAGACCTACAAGAACGACGTCGTCGCGGCCGGCACCCCGGCCGACGTCGCCGACCGCGCCATCCAGTTGGGCGGCACCACCCTGGTGCAACCGGTGCCACCGACCACCAACAAGCAGGCCCTGCGGGGTGAGTCCGGAACCCGGCTGGCCACCGACTATCTGGGCCACGAGGTGCTACTGGCCTACGCCCCCATCACGATTCCCGACGCCGAGCTGCACTGGACCATCATCGGCAAGATCGACACCGCGGAGGCGTTCCAGCGGGAGACCGCATTCACCAGGACCATCGTGTTGACGACCGTCGGCATCATCTTCGTCGTGTGCATCGCCGCGATGTTCCTGGCGCAGCTCTTCGTTCGGCCCATCCGGCGGCTGGAGGCCGGCGCGCAACGGATCAGCGCCGGCGACTACAACATCAACGTGCCCGTCGAGACACGCGACGAGATCGGCGAGCTGACAGAGGCTTTCAACGAGATGAGCCGGAGCCTGACGGTCAAGGAGGAGCTGCTCGTCGCGCAGCGCAAGGAGAACGCCAAGCTCTTGACGCTGTTGATGCCCGAACCGGTCGTCGAGCGCTACCAGCAGGGCGAGGAGATCGTCCCGGAGGAGCACCAGAACGTCACGGTGATCTTCACCGAGGTCATCGGGCTGGATCGACTGCAGGCCCAGTTGACGTCGCAGGGGTCGCTCGCCGTCGTCACCGAGCTCGAACGCCAATTCGACGCGGCCGCAGACAGTCTCGGCATCGAACGCGTCCGCGCGATCCGGAACGGCTACCTGGGCAGCTGCGGCCTCAACACCCCGAGGCTCGACAACGTCCGGCGGACCGTCGACTTCGCCCTGGAATGCCAGCGCATCATCGACCGGTTCAACAGCGAGACGGGTAACCACCTGGGCCTGCGTGCCGGCATCGACACCGGCACCGTCAGCAGTGGCCTCGGCGGCGAGTACTCCGTGGTCTACGACATGTGGGGCGCCGCGGTCAACGTCGCCTACCAGGTCAAGAGCGGTTCACCGCAACCCGGAATCGACGTCACCGACCGGGTTTATCAGGCGCTGCAGGCCACCATGACGTTCACGTCGGTCGGCACCATGTCCGTCGACGGGCAGGACGAGCCGATCTGGCGACTGGTGGTGCCGGAATGATCGCTGACGTGTTCACCTCGGCCTGGTTCTACTGGGCCGTGGGCATCGCGATCGGGCTGCCGATCGGGCTCGTCGTGCTCACCGAATGGCAGCACGCGCTGCGCCGCAGGCACAGCTTCCTGGTGCGGCCGGTGACCGTGCTGCGCAACTACCTGCTGCCCCTGGGCGCACTGCTGCTGCTCTTGACCGAGGCCCGGCAGGTACCGGCCGCAGCCACCTCGGTCCGCACCGTCGCAACGCTTTTCGCGTTCGTCGTGCTGATCCTGCTGCTGTCCGGCGTCAACGCCACCCTGTTCCAGGGGGCGCCCGCGGGGACCTGGCGCAAGCGCGTCCCGACGATCTTCGTCGACGTCGCCCGGTTCGTCCTCATCGCGGTCGGCCTGGCGGTGATCTTCTCCTACATCTGGGGAGCGAACGTCCGCGGCCTGTTCACCGCACTGGGTATCACCTCGATCGTCATCGGCCTGACACTGCAGAATTCGGTGGGCCAGATCATCTCGGGCCTGTTGATGTTGTTCGAGCAGCCGTTTCAGATCGGCGACTGGCTGGACACGGCCGCCGCACGCGGCCGGGTGGTCGAAGTCAATTGGCGTGCCGTGCATCTGGAAACCGGCGCCGGAACCCAGATCACCCCGAACTCGGTGCTGGCGGGGGCGTCGTTCACCAATCTGAGCCGGCCGGCCGACGCGCACTCGATCACCGTGACAACGATCTTCTCCCTCGACGATCCGCCGAACCAGGTGTGCGCGTTGCTCACTCGCCTGGCCGCGGACCTGCCGATGCGGCGTCCTGACGGCACCGTGTCGGCAACGCCCGCAGGCGGGCTCGAATATCAGACCACCATCCCGCTGCACTCCCCCGCCGACGACGGAGAGACGAGAAAGCTTTTCCTGCAATGGGTCTGGTATGCATCACGGCGGGCCGGTCTGCACCTGGACGAAGCCGAGGACGACTTCTCCACAACCGAACGGCTGGCCGAGGCCGTCGCCGAAGTCGTCGCACCGACCCTGCGGCTCAGTGCCGACCAACAACGCGAACTGCTGAGTGCGGCGAATCTGGAACGCTACGGCATCGGCGAACTGGTCCAGCGCGTCGGAGAGGTGCCCGACCGCATGACGTTCATCCTCTCCGGACGTGTTCAGCTGACTGCCGGCGGTGACGATGGAGCCGAGACGCTGATCGGAATCCTCGAGAACGGCAGCTATCTGGGTCAGAGCACATTGACCCGGCAGCCGGTCATCGGCAATGCCCACGCCCTCGACGAAGTCACCGTGGTGCACGTGGAACGCGACCACATCGAGACCGTGGTGCAGCGAAATCCGGTGCTGCTACAGGAATTCGGCCGGATCATCGAAGACCGCCGGGCCCACGCCCGGCGCCTGCTGAGTGCCGACTGAAACCGTCACTCCCGCTTGGAGATCCACTCCACCGTGGACGGGCTGAACAACAACCCCAGCGTGACGATGGCGACGAGCGCAACCACGATGGCGTACTGCAGCTGGCCGGATTGGAAGACGTACCAGGCGACGCCGAGCAGCAGCAGGTTGGCGAACACCCCGATACCGCGGCCCCAGCGCCGCCCGGTGATCAGTGCCCAGCCGCCGGCGAGCACCGCCCCGCCGACGCACACCAGCCAGATCGCGTTGCCGTAACCGCTGACGATGTGCTGGTCTGCGCCGGCCAGCCCGCGCACCACGTACACCACGGCGCCGATCAGGCCGAGCGCACCTTCGGCCGCCACCAGGAACCCGGCCCGGCGCACGGCCGGCGGATGGATCGCCGGATCACTCACTGCGACAACCGATCTGCCAGGTACCGCACCGCCAGCTCGTAGCCGATGGGCCCGGCGCCGGCGATCACCGTCTCGGCCACCGCCGACACGTAGGAGTGATGCCGGAAGGCCTCGCGCTTGTGGATGTTGCTCAAATGCACTTCGGCGACCGGCAATTCGGCTGCGGTGAGAGCGTCAGCGATGGCCACCGAGGTGTGGCTGTACGCGGCGGGGTTGATCACGATGCCGACGCAGTCGGTGCGCGCCGCCTGGATCGCGTCGACCAGTTCACCTTCGTGGTTGCTCTGCACCGCGCGCACGGAGAAGCCCAGTTGCGCCGCGAGGTCGGTGACGGCCTGCTCGATCTGCGCCAACGTGGTCGAGCCGTAGATTTCCGGCTGGCGAGTGCCCAACAGGTTCAGGTTGGGCCCGTTGACGAGGAGCAGGCGGCGATCGGTCACCCACTCACGGTACCGGCTGCGAACAGGCAGAATTGTCCGGTGCCGACCAACAATCCACCGTGTCGCTGCGACACCGGGGCCGTGTATGCCGCCTGCTGCGGCCCGCTGCACCGCGGCGAGCGTTCCGCTGCCACCGCAGTGGCGCTGATGCGTTCGCGGTTCACCGCGTTCGCCCTCGGTGATGTCGACTACCTGCTGGCGACCTGGCATCCGGACACCCGACCGGCAGACCTCGACCTCGATGACGCCGTCACATGGCGCCGGCTGCAGATCGTCGACACCGAGGCCGGCGGCACGGACGACCCGACCGGCGTCGTGCAGTTCCGCGCGCAGTACGTGCGCGACGGCAGCCGGCACATCCTGCACGAGCGCAGCCGATTCGCCCGCGGCAGCGATGGCCGCTGGCTGTACGTCGACGGCGACTTCGTGGACTAGCCGCCGGCGACCGAGTTGCCGACGGTCGCGGCGCGGATAGGCTCGTCACCCGTGCGTGCCGTGCTGATCGTGAATCCGAACGCAACCTCGACGACCCCGGCAGGCCGGGACCTCCTTGCCCACGCGCTGGAGAGCCGCGTCGACCTCACCGTCGCGCATACCGACCACCGTGGCCATGCCATCGAGATCGGGCACCAGGCCGCCGCTGACGGCACCGACGTGGTGATCGTGCACGGCGGCGACGGCACCGTGAACGAGGTGGTCAACGGCATCCTCGGGCACGCGAACGGCGTGCCGGGCGCCTCCAACACCGCCGTCGGCGTGGTGCCCGGCGGCTCGGCGAACGTGTTCGCCCGGGCCCTCGGCATCAGCCCCGATCCACTGGAGGCGACGAACCAGCTCGTCGACCTGCTCAGCGATTACCGCCGGGGCGTGCCCTGGCGCCGCATCGGGCTGATGGACTGCGGGGACCGCTGGTCGGTGTTCACCGCCGGTATGGGCGTCGACGGTGAGGTCGTGGCGGCCGTCGAGGCGCAGCGGGCCAAAGGCCGCAAGGTGACCGCGTCGCGGTACATCCGGGTGGCGATCCGCGAGGCCGTCGGCAGCGCCCGCAAGCCCCCGCGGTTGACGCTGCACCTGCCGAACCGCGAGCCGGTCACCGGTGTGCACTTCGCGTTCGTGTCGAATGCCAGCCCGTGGACCTACGCCAACAGCCGGCCGGTCTGGACCAACCCCACGACGACGTTCGAAACGGGCCTGGGCGTGTTCGCGACCACGAGCATGGGCATCTGGGCCAACCTGCGATTGCTACGACGGATGCTGTCGCGTACGCCACAGATTGAAGGCCCGCACCTGATCCGCGATGACGACCTGCCGTGGCTGCGCGTGACAAGTGACACACCTATCGCGTGTCAGATCGACGGAGATTTCGTTGGCCTGCGCGAAAGCATGACGTTCACGTCGGTGCCGGCGGCTCTCAATGTGGTCGCGCCCCCAGCAAAAACACAGTGACCAGCGATCTTGGTAACACTTTGCAAAATTTAGGGCGCAGGTGGGCCCAGTGTAGTACAACTGGTTCAGGGGCCTGCCAACGCGGGTCCGCAGTGACATTGCCCACGAGTTAACGCGCCGCTATTGACATCTGTCCAGCCTGTGAAAACATCAGATGCAACAGTGCAGAAACATTTCGTGTGCACCCGTTAACAGCCGAAGTGAAAAAACATTGCGCGCTTTGCTGCGCGCCCAGTGAGGAGTGTTGACCATGGATTGGCGCCACAAGGCGGTCTGTCGCGACGAGGATCCGGAACTGTTCTTCCCCGTGGGAAACAGCGGCCCGGCCATCGCTCAGATCGCTGACGCGAAGCTCGTGTGCAACCGCTGCCCGGTGACCACCGAGTGCCTGAGCTGGGCACTCGAGTCCGGCCAGGACGCGGGTGTCTGGGGCGGCATGAGCGAAGACGAGCGTCGCGCGCTGAAGCGTCGCAACGCCCGCACCAAGGCCCGCACCAGCGTCTAGCCACGGCATTCGAAAAATGACCCCGGCGACGAGCCGGGGTCATTTTTTGTGGGGCAGGGCCGATGGCCGGCCCCGCTCGCGAATGTGCCGTCAGATCGTCGAATCAGCGATTTTCGTGATCTGTGTGCACGCTCGCGGCGGGTGACCAGACGCGAAACATATTGCGCGGCTGGGTTATTGCGCGGCCCGGCCCCTGTGCCTACTGCGCGGCTCGGCCGCGGCGACCGATCGGGACCCGCAGCACCACATCCGTGCCACCACCCGGCGCCGCATTCATCGCCAGTGTGCCGTCGAGCACCGACGACACCTGCGTCTGCACGATCTGCAGCCCCAGCCGGTCCGAGTTCTCGAGGGTGAAGCCTTCGGGCAACCCGTGCCCGTCGTCGTGGATCACCACATCGAGCCAGCGCGCCGACCGGTCCGACTTGATGGTCACGCTGCCCTGCTCGGTGCTCGGATCAAAAGCGTGCTCGATGGCGTTCTGCACCAGCTCGGTGATGACCATGATCAAGGCGTGCGCGCGGTCGGCGTCCAGGACTCCCAGATCACCCTCACGCCGCACCCGGATGGGGGCGCCCAGCGAGGCCAGGTCGTTCATCATCGGCAGGATGCGGTCGATCACCTCATCGAGGTTCACTTCCTCGTCCACCGACAGCGACAGGGCGTCGTGCACCAGGGCGATCGATGACACCCGGCGCACCGAATCCAGCAGCGCCTCGCGCGCCTCGGCGTTGTTCATGCGCCGGGACTGCAGGCGCAGCAATGCCGCCACCGTCTGCAGGTTGTTCTTCACCCGGTGGTGAATCTCACGGATCGTGGCGTCCTTGGACAACAGCGCGCGGTCCCGCCGCTTGATCTCCGTGACGTCGCGGACCAGTACCGCCGCACCCACGGCCTGCCCGCCCACGGACAGCGGGATGGTGCGCAGCAGCACCGCGGCGCCGCCGGCATCGATCTCCATGCGCATGCTGGAGCCGCCCGCCAGCAGATCCCGGACGTGGTTCGCCAGTTCCTGCGCGTCGAAGGGGTCGGAGATCAGCGGACGGGTGACGCTGATCAGGTTCTGGCCGTCGAGCTCGGTGGCCAACCCCATGCGGTGATACGCCGAGATGGCGTTGGGGCTGGCGAACGTCACGACGCCGTCGACGTCCAACCGGATCAGGCCGTCACCGACGCGTGGACTGGACCGCGACATCGGCACGTCACCGACGTTCGGGAACGTCCCCTCGGCCAGCATGCGCAGCAGATCGCGGGCGCAGTCCAGATAAGCCCGCTCGAGCGGCGCCACCTTGCGGCGGTCGGCGAGCGCAGTCTGGTGCGTGAGCACCGCGACCACGTCATTGCCGTACCGCACCGGGACGGCCTCCAGGTTCAGGCGCGAATCACCTTGTACGGCGGCGCTTTCGGCTCCCCGGCCGATGAGCCCGGTCTCGAAGGCCGCCGTGACGGCGGGCATGTCCGCGGCAGAGTTGATGGTCCCGACCGCGTCGGCGAACAGCACCGTCAGCGCGGTGTTGGGCCGAATCTGGGCCACGCACACCAGTGCCCCGTCGTCGCGCCGGACCCACATGAGGTAATCGGCGAACGACAGGTCGGAAAGCAGCTGCCATTCACCGACCACGGCATGCAGGTGGTCGACCGCATTGCCGGGCAGGACCGTGTGCTCGGCGAGCAGATCACCGAGTGTGGACACGTCTCGTTATCCCGTTCTGGGGGTTGCCTAGCCGATGACGGCGATCAGGTCGCCGGCCTGGATCACGTCGCCGACGGCCACGTTGACGGACGTCACCGTGCCGGCGACCTCGGCCAGCACCGGAATCTCCATCTTCATCGACTCGAGGAGCACCACCGTGTCACCCTCGCCGATCTGGTCGCCCTCGCGAACCACGACCTCGAGCACACTGGCCACGATTTCAGCGCGAACGTCCTCGGCCATCTTCACCCCACTCGTCTACGTATCTGTACGCAGGCGGTGCCTGCGGCCTCTATTGCACCACAGCACCACGGTTTGCAATTGGGTGGCGTGGCCGTGCGACACTGTAGGGCGAGCAACCGAACCTTTGGAGGACCATCATGGCCAAGCGTGGCCGCAAGAAGCGTGACCGTAAGCACTCGAAGGCCAACCACGGCCGGCGTCCCAACGCCTGACCCACGCCTTCAAAAAACCGCCCGGCTCCTCACGGAACCGGGCGGTTTTTCGTTGTCAGCCGCGGACGATGGTGGTGCGGCTGATTTCGAGCTTCAGGCGCGCCCGCAGGCCCTCAGGAGCCTTCTCGCCGCTGCACTTGGTGGCGATCAGTGCCTTCACCCGCTCCTCGATGCCGTACTGGCGCAGGCAGGTGGGGCATTCCTCCAGGTGGACCCGCAGCTTGTCGCGCGTCTCCGTGGTGCATTCGCCGTCGAGCAGCGTCCATACCTCGGCGATCACCGCGGCGCATTCGGGATGCTCCGGGTCGACCGGGCCGATCGGCGGCTGGAAGTCGTGCCCCTCGGGGCGCGTGAACTCCTCGCCCATCAGGACACCTCCTGGGTGTCGAGGCTCTCTCCACGGAGGAAGCCCCGGTCGCGGGCGACGCCCGTCAACAGTTCACGCAGCTGCTTGCGGCCACGGTGAAGGCGGGACATCACCGTCCCGATCGGGGTATCCATGATTTCGGCGATCTCCTTGTACGGGAAGCCCTCGACGTCGGCGTAGTACACCGCCATCCGGAACTCTTCCGGCAACGCTTGCAGCGCCGCCTTGATTTCAGTGTCCGGCAGCGCCTCCAGCGCTTCAACCTCAGCTGACCGCAGACCGGTCGACGAGTGCTCGGCGTTGGACGCCAGCTGCCAGTCGGTGATCTCGTCAGTCGGGTATTCCGCCGGCTGCCGCTGCTTCTTGCGGTAGCTGTTGATGTACGTGTTGGTCATGATCCGGTACAGCCACGCCTTGAGGTTCGTGCCCTCACGGAACGAGTGGAAGGCCGAATAGGCCTTCACCATGGTCTCCTGGACCAGGTCCTCGGCGTCCGCAGGATTGCGCGTCATGCGCAGCGCGCCGCCGTAGAGCTGATCGAGCAGCGGAATCGCATCGCGCTCGAACCGCGCCGTCAGCTCCGCGTCGCTCTCGACCGCGGAACCCAGCCCGTCGATGTCGGTCATCGTGATCGAGACCGTCCCTTCTGTCGCGGCGCCACGCAACAGGTCCGGTAACTCGACCGGACGTTCCAGACATGCCGTTGGCACCTGTGTCCCCTTCCGTCCGATCCTAGAGGCTGCGACCGACAAGTTCGCGAGCCATTAATTGACCATGCTGACGGGAGTAACAGCACCGCACCACACAGTTGTTCCCGGCCTCTACGCTTGCCAGCCATGGCGAGCGCGGCAACCCCGGCGATCAAGGCCCTGCAGGCCGCGGGAATCGGCTACGAGATCCGGCAGTTCCGGCACGACCCGCGGGCCACGTCGTTCGGCGACGAGGCCGTCATCGAGCTGGCGGCAGAGGGGTTCGTCGCGGCGCAGATCTTCAAGACGCTGGTGCTGGCGATCCCCGGCGGCCTGGCCGTCGCGGTGCTGCCCGTGCCCGACAAGCTGTCGTTCAAGGCCGCCGCCGCGGCGCTCGGCGTACCCAAGGCCGAGATGGCCGAGCAGGCCGCCGCACAACGCGCCACGGGCTATGTCGTCGGCGGCATCTCCCCGCTGGGGCAACGCAAATCGCTGCCCACGGTCGTGGACCGGTCGGCACTCGACTGGGACCGGGTGCTGTGCAGCGCCGGCAAACGCGGATTGGACCTCGTGCTGGCCCCCGCCGACCTGGTGGCCGCCACCTCGGCGGTGACTGCCGAGATATGTACTCCGCGGTAACTCCGGCGGCATAGGGTGTGCGCATGACACTGTCCGGGAAGACCATGTTCATCTCCGGTGCCAGCCGTGGCATCGGTCTGGCCATCGCCAAGAAGTTCGCGGCCGACGGCGCGAACGTCGCGCTGCTCGCCAAGACCGCCGAACCCCATCCCAAGCTGGACGGCACCGTCTACACCGCGGCCAAGGAGATCGAGGAGGTCGGTGGCCAGGCGCTGCCGATCGTCGGCGACGTCCGCGACCCCGACTCGGTCACCGCCGCCGTGGCCCAGGCGGTCGCACAGTTCGGCGCCATCGACGTCTGCGTCAACAACGCCTCGGCCATCAACCTCGGCTCCATCGAAGAGGTGCCGATGAAGCGCTTCGACCTGATGAACGGTATCCAGATCCGCGGCACCTACGCCGTCTCGCAGGCGTGTATCCCCCACATGAAGGGCCGCGAGAACCCGCACATCCTGACCCTGTCGCCGCCCATCCGGATGGAGTCGGAGTGGCTGAAGCCGACCGCGTACATGATGGCGAAGTACGGAATGACGTTGTGCGCGTTGGGTATCGCCGAAGAGATGCGCGAGGCCGGCATCGCCTCGAACACGTTGTGGCCGCGCACCCTGGTCGCCACTGCCGCGGTGCAGAACCTGCTCGGCGGTGACGAGGCGATGGCCAAGGCCCGCAAGCCCGAGGTGTACTCCGACGCCGCCTACGCCATCTTCAACAAGCCGGCCCGCGAATACACCGGGCAGAGCCTGCTGTGCGAGGACGTGCTGCTGGAATCCGGCGTCACCGACCTGTCGGTGTACAACTGCACCCCGAACGCCGAGCTCGGCGTCGACCTGTGGGTGGACACCCCCAACCCGCCCGGATACACCGGCCCCTAACCGGTGGCCGGGCAGATCTCGACGCCCGCGACCATGGGCGGCCACGCCACCGTCACCTCGACGAGCGCGGCCAGCGGCGCGATCGCGGGAAATGCCCGGTCCCACTGTTTCTGCACCTGCTGCACCGCATGCGGGTGCAGAAACGTCCAGGCCATCCCGATCAGCAGGTACGGCAGCGCCAGCCACAGCAGGAATTCGGCCATCGCGCCGACGCTGACCCGCCGGCTGAGCAAGCGTCGCATCAGATCAACTCCCCATCTCGGCGAATCTGCCTGCGGACGTAGGCCAGCAGCACGTAGCTGCCGGCCTGCCGGACGAACAGCGGCAGGAACCGGTTGACGAACGCGACGAGCCGGAACAGCGTTTCGAACAGATACTGGCGGCCGCTGCCCCACGACATGCGCATCGCGTCCCGGAACACCGGTGCCAGGAAGCCTCCGGTGAGGAACGCCAGCAGCGGCCGAAACGGCAGGGCCAGAACCGGATTGATCATCTTGAGGCGCACGAGGTCCGTCAGGTAATTGCGGACGGCGTCGTCCATGGTGACCTTGGCGCAGGCCGCGGTCCAGTAGTCGTCGAAATCGGCCCGGGTGGCCGGCCACTGGTCGGCGGTGACCTGCAGCGTGGTGCCGAGCGGGGCCGCCGACCGGTAGAACTGTTCGGCCAGTTCGGGTGTCAGCTCGCCGCGCAGCAGTTGGTAGACGTCCTCCATGCCGACGAACAGGCATGCGGCGACCCACATCTGCAGGTCGCGGTCGAAAGCGTTGTAGCGCACCGGGCTGTCGGGGCCGGACTGCACCTGCCGGTGCGCGGTGTCGACGGCCTTGCGCATGGCGGCCCGGTCTTCGTCATTGCCCAGGATGGCGACCGCGAGGTACTGGAACGTGGTGCGGGCGCGCTTCCACGGATGTTTGAGCAGGTTTCCCGAGTCCACCTTGCTCTCGACCACGCCGTACCCGACACCCGGCCACGACAGCTGCATGATGACGTTGGCGGCGCTGGCCGCGGCGCCCCAGAAGTCGGCGGCGTCGGCGATGGTCACGGGGTACTCGTCCCAGCGCGCGGTGCGGCGCCGAATCTGGATGCGGCAGTCCGCGAGCGTCAGCGCGGATGGGTCGCCCGTCATGGCAGGCACATGTTCGTCAGCAGCAGCATCGGCCAGAACACCACGGTCCGGGCGAACACCAGCACGCGCTCGGGGCCGTGTGCCGCTTCGAACGCGCCGGTGTGGGTCACGGCCCACAGCACGCCGAGCACGAGATACGGCGCGGCGAGCATGGCGGCGGTGCCCAGCCACTCCGCGATCGTCATCTCGAAACCGAAGATGCCCGCTGCACGTTCTTCGTCGTCGGTCATGGTGCTTTCAACCTAGGCATACAGTGGCCGCATGTCGACGTGGTCAGTCGGACGGTATGAGGCCGTCGCCGAATTCATCGCACCCATCGCCTTCGAGGTGGTCGACGCGGTGCCGCATGGGCCGGACACCGCACTGGTCGACCTGGCCTGCGGGACCGGTAACGCGTCGCTGCACGCGGCCGGCCTCGGCGCCCAGGTCACCGGTGTCGACATCACGCCGGAGTTGCTCGCCATCGCCGCGGCCAAACCCGGTGGTGACGCTGTCGAGTGGGTCGCGGCCGACGCGTCGGCCACCGGACTGCCCGACGCCTCCTTCGACACCGCGGTGTCCAACATGGGCGTCATCTTCGTCGAACCGACAACGATGGTCGCCGAGCTGGCAAGACTGCTCAAACCCGGTGGCGCCCTGGGGTTTTCGACATGGGTCAAGGCCGGGGACAATCCGTTCTTCACCCCGGTCGTCGAGGTGCTGGGGCAACCCGAGCCCGGCCCGTACTCACCCGATCAGTGGGGCGTACCCGAGCTCGTCCACGAGCGGCTGGACACCGATTTCGCCGACGTCGCCATCGAAAACAGGGTTCTCGTCTGGCGATTCGGCTCCGTGGCGGACGCGGTGCGCTTCGTCACCGACGAATCACCCATGCACGTCACCACGTTGACCTACCTGGACGACGAGACCCGGAGCCGACTCGTCGCGGCCTTCACCGCAGCGTTCACCGCGCACGAATCGCCCGACGGCACCGTCGCCTTCGACGCACCGTACGCGGTGATCACGGCGCGGCGCCGGAGCTGAATTCAGTTGGCCTGATACAGGATTCCGCGGGCGATGGCCTCGCGAATCTCCGGCAGCGCCGCCTCCGCCAGGGCGTCGGCATCGACACCGTGATGCGCGGCGAGCAGCCCGATCAGTGTGCCCAGCGGCACTTCACCGCGGCAGCCGGCCAGCAGCGCGGTGAACACCTCGTCCACCCCGAGGACCGCGCCCGGCCCGCCGGGGCGACGGACCGCGCACCCGATCTCCTGCCAGCCGTCCGGCCCCGGCAGTGAATGCTGTTCCAGCAGTACCGGAGCGGTCGACAGCCGGGCGGCCAGCAACGCCTCGTCGGAGGTGTCGCGCAGGTAGGCCCGGCGGGCGAAGAACGCCTCCACCTCGATACCCGTGATGGGTTCGTCGGTGATCTCCTCGAGGATCTGCTCGGGCACTTCACCGGGACGCGGCACGCGCAGCGAGATCAGTCCCATGCCGATCCCGGTGATGCCCTCGGCGTCGAACCAGTCCAGCCAGTCGGCGCCGCGCTGCGCGATCTGTTCCGCGGACTCCCCCGCGTCGGCCAGCCACAGCGACACATAGCTGACCGGGTCGGCCAGTTCCCGTTGCACCACCCAGGCGTGCAGTCCGGTGCCGGCCAGCCAGTCCTGCACCCGGGCCCGCCAATCATCTTCCCGGACAATCCAATTGGCCATGATCTGCGCGGTGCCACCGGGCGTCAGGTAGTTGCCGACGTTCTCGATGATGGTGCGGCACAGTCCATCTCCGGCCACCCCCGAGTCGCGGTAGATGTAGTCCCGGGCGCCGGCGCCCACCACGAACGGCGGGTTGGACACGATCAGGTCGAACCGCTCCCCCGCCACCGGCTCGAACAGGCTGCCGGGCCGCAGATCCCACGACATGCCGTTGAGCCCCGCGGTGGCCCGCGCCAGCGTCAGCGCCCGCGGGTTGGTGTCGGTGGCGACGATGTCGGCGCAGTGCCCGTTCAGGTGCAGTGCCTGGATGCCGCAGCCGGTGCCCAGATCGAGCGCACGCTGCACCGGGGTGCGAATCACGGCCCGCGCCAACGACATCGACGCACCGCCGATGCCGAGCACATGCTCGTGCTCGACCGGCCCGCCGCGCAGGGCGGCATCCTGGTCGGAGACGACGAAAAAATCGCGAATCCCGTCCGAATGCGGGCGGATGTCGAGAATCGCCCGGACGGTGTCGTCCACCTGCAGCACGCCGGCCGCCGCCAGCTCGGCCAGGCCGGCCGACGGGAAAGCCGCCTGCACCTGGTCCACGGGTTCGTCGGTGCCGAGCAGGAACAGCCGCACCAGCGTGGCCAGGCGACCACCGCCGGACGTGGCCCGCAGCGCCGGCCACCACACGCCGCGGCCCATGGCGGCGTTCGCGTCGTCGCCGAGCAGTTCGGCGACCCCGTCGGTGGTGTATCCGGCCGAGCGCAGATCAGCGCCGAGGGCTTCCACCAACAACGGGTCCAGGGCGGTCAAAACAGGGTTCCTTCGGGTTCGTTCTTGGCGGGCTCGATGAGTTCTGGGCCGTTGTTGCGAATGCTGTTGACCAACTTGGACACCTCACGGGTGACGATGCGGTCCAGGTCGCCGTGGCCGCGCAGCAGACCCTCGTCGATGGGCGCGTCAGGGTCCAGCCAGCGGTCCCAGTCGCCGGCACTGATGGTCAGCGGCATGCGGTCGTGGATGCTGGCCAGTGGCCCGACCGACTCCGTCGTGATGATGGTGCAGCTGACCAGGGGCAGGCTGTCCTTGGGCGCGCCGGCCGGCCGCCACGTCGACCACAGACCCGCCATGAACAGCAGCTCGTCGTCGGCGGCGTGCATGTAGAACGGCGTCTTGGTGGCCTTCTTGCCGTCGGCGGCCGGGTTGGGCCGCCACTCGTACCAGCCGTCCATCGGGATGAGGCAGCGCTTCGATTTCGCCGACCCCCGGAACGCCGGTGACGTGGTCAGCGTCTCGGCACGCGCGTTGATCAGCAGCGGGCCCTTGGTGTCGGGCGCGCCGTCGGCCGTGGTCTTCACCCACGGCGGGATCAGGCCCCAGCGCATCGACCGGACCCGGCGGGTGGCCTCGTCGTCGGGCTCGGAATGCCGCCGCACCACGGTGCTGATGGTCGTGGTCGGCGCGACGTTGTAGTTGGCCGACGAAGTCGTGCTGCCCTGTTCACCGCCGTCTTTGGCGGCGTCCGACGCCTTGGCATTGGTCTCGTCCAGAGCCTGGATTTTCTCGGCCAGCAGCGCCGGGTCGGTGGTGACTGCAAATCGCCCGCACATACCAGGCAGGATAGGGGCATGGAACTCTGGCCCGCACCGTCGGTGACCGGTCCGGTGCAGGCCACTGTCACCGTGCCGGGATCGAAGTCGCAGACCAACCGAGCGCTGATCCTGGCAGCCCTGGCGACCCCGCAGGGCACCTCGACCGTCAGCGGCGCGCTCCGCAGCCGCGACACCAACCTGATGATCGGCGCGCTGCAGGCCCTCGGCGTGACGATCACGGGTGACGGCACGGAACTGACCGTCGGTGGCGCCATCACCCCCGCCGCGGATGTGCGCATCGACTGCGGACTGGCCGGCACCGTGCTGCGGTTCGTCCCGCCGGTCGCGGCCGTCGGTCGTCATGTCGTCACCTTTGATGGCGACGAGCAGGCCAAGACGCGCCCCATCACCCCGCTGCTCGACGCCATGCGCGGCCTCGGCGTCGACATCGACGGCGACGGCATGCCGTTCACCGTGTCGGGCACCGGGTCGGTGGCCGGCGGCGAGGTCCGGATCGACGCGTCGTCGTCGTCGCAGTTCGTGTCCGGACTGTTGTTGTCGGGGGCCACGTTCCGTGACGGCCTGACGGTGATCCACACCGGCGCGGCGGTGCCGTCGCAGCCGCACGTCGAGATGACCATCACGATGCTGCGCGAAGCGGGCGTCGAGGTCGACGACAGCGAGCCGAACCGCTGGCACGTGGCGCCCGGGCCGATCGCGGCGCGGCACTGGGCCATCGAGCCCGACCTGTCGAACTCGGTGCCGTTCCTCGCGGCCGCCGCGGTGACCGGCGGCACGGTGCGGCTGGCCCACTGGCCGCAGCAGAGCGTGCAGCCGTCGGGCGACATTCTCGCGTTGCTGGACAAGCTGAACACCGTTGTGCAGGTGGTCGATTCGCACCTGGAGGTCCGGGGCGCGCAGAGCTACGGCGGCTTCGACGCCGATCTGAAGGCCGTCGGCGAGCTGGCGCCGTCGATGGCCGCACTCGCCGCGCTGGCGAGCCCGGGTTCGGTGTCGACACTGTCGGGCATCGCGCACCTGCGCGGGCACGAGACCGACCGGCTGGCCGCGCTGACCGCCGAGATCAACGGGCTGGGCGGCCAGTGCCGCGAGACCGACGACGGTCTGGTCATCACGGCCGTGCCGCTGCACGAAGGCACCTGGCGGTCCTACGCCGACCACCGGATGGCCACCGCCGGCGCGATCATCGGGCTGCGGGTGCCCGGCGTCCAGGTGGAGGACATCGCCACCACGGCCAAGACGCTGCCGGACTTCCCAGGTATGTGGGCAGACCTGCTGGCCGGGAAATAGCTTGCGGGAGTACGACGAATCAGATGTCCGGGTGCGCTCGGGCAAGGGTTCGCGTCCCCGCACCAAGAACCGGCCGACGCACGCCGACGCCCGCGAGGCCATGGTCGTCACCGTCGACCGCGGCCGCTGGGGCTGTGCGCTGGACGGCAATCCGGACCACATCGTCACCGCGATGCGGGCCCGCGAACTGGGCCGCACCCCGATCGTGGTCGGCGACTCGGTGGGCATCGTCGGCGACCTGTCAGGCAAGCCCGACACCCTGGCGCGCATCGTGCGCCGCGACGAACGCCGAACCGTGTTGCGCCGCACCGCCGATGACACCGACCCCACCGAACGGGTGGTGGTCGCCAATGCCGACCAGTTGTTGATGGTCGTCGCGCTGGCCGATCCGCCGCCGCGCGCCGGGCTGGTGCAGCGCGCCCTGATCGCCGCGTACGTCGGTGGGCTGCGGCCGATCCTGTGCCTGACCAAGAACGATCTGGCGCCGGCCGAGCCGTTCGCCGCCGAGTTCGCCGGCCTGGACCTGACGATCATCACCGCCGGCCGCGACGATCCGCTCGACGCCGTCGCGCCCCTGCTCGAGGGCAAGGTCACCGTGCTGCTCGGCCATTCCGGTGTCGGCAAGTCGACGCTGGTGAACCGCCTTGTGCCCGAGGCAGACCGGGCCACCGGTGAGGTCTCGGGCGTCGGGAAGGGCAAGCACACGTCCACGCAGTCGGTGGCGCTGCCGCTCGACGACGGCTGGGTCGTCGATACCCCGGGCATCCGGTCCTTCGGCCTCGCGCACATCCAGCCCGACGACGTGCTGATGGCGTTCTCGGACCTCGCCGAGGCCATCGAGGACTGCCCCCGCGGCTGCGGGCACATGGGGCCGCCGGCCGACCCGGAATGCGCGCTCGACACGCTCACCGGCCCGGCCGTCGACCGCGTCGAAGCGGCCCGTCGCCTCCTCGCGGTGCTGAACGAGCCGACGTACTAGCGGGCCACCAGCATCGTCGCGCGGTAGTCCGTCAGCGCAATGGTGCCCGGCGTCTCGGGATACGGGTCCAGCGAGCGCAATTCGACGATGTACCCACCGACCGTATCGGTCAGGTGGGTACGCCCCGGCGCGGGATTGGTGTCGAACTCCAGCGTGGTCGGCTGCTGACCGTCGGGGGTGACGACGACAGCGATCCGGGCCGCGCCCGTCCATACGCATGACACGCGCTTCGGGCAGCGCGAATCATCAAGCACCCGATCGAATTTCAGCCGCAGTCCGGCGCCGTCGACTATCGCGGACTGCCCGCCGGCGAGGACGAACTCGTGGCCCAGTTGCGCCGTGGCGGTGTCGGGTCGCGCCTGTCCCGGGGTGCAGGCGACGGCGAGTGCCACCGCTGGCACGACAAGAAAACGCGAAAACCCCCAAAACCTGGTGGTTTTGGGGGTTTTCACGAGACTTGCTAGGCGGCGGCGGCGCGCTTGGCCCGACGGCGGCGGCCACGCACGGTGGCGATGGCCGTCTTCAGACCGCGCTTGTTGCCGGTCGCCGGGTCGATGGCGCCGAAGCTCTCGTCGAGCTCGACGAACATCCGCTCGCTGCGGGTCTCCGGGGCATCGTCGACGGTGTCGATCAGATACTTGTCCGGCACCGACAGCTTGGCGATGGTGCGCCACGTCTTGCCGTACTGCACCAGGAAGTTCCCGGTGGTGTAGGGCAGGTCGTACTTCTCGCACAGCGCCCGCACGCGGATCGAGATCTCGTACAGCCGGTTGCTGGGCAGGTCCGGGTACAGGTGATGCTCGATCTGGTGGCTCAGGTTGCCGCTCATGAAGCGCAGCACCGGGCCCGAGTTGAAGTTGGCACTGCCCAGCATCTGGCGCAGGTACCACTCGCCCTTGGACTCGCCGACCATGTCGGTCTTGGTGAACTTCTCTGCGCCATCGGGGAAATGGCCGCAGAAGATCACCGCGTTGGCCCACACGTTGCGGATGACGTTGGCCAGGAAGTTGGCCTTCATCGTCGACTTGTACGTGGCACCCGGGGACAAAGACGTGAGCGCGGGGTACGCGACATAGTCCTTGGTCAGCTGGTGCACGGCCTTGGTGCTGAACTCACGCACGCGGACCATGGTCGCCTTGCGGTCGTCGCGGCCCTTGAAGATCTTGCCGAGCTCCAGGTGCTGCAGACCGACGCCCCACTCGAACAGCAACGCCAGGACGGTGTTGAACCCGAGGTTGAAGAGGTGGTGCGGCTTCCACTTGATGTCACGAGTGACGCGCAGCAGGCCGTAGCCCACATCGTCGTCCATCCCGAGGATGTTCGTGTACTTGTGGTGCATGAAGTTGTGGGTGAACCGCCAGTGCTTGGAGACCCCGTTCATGTCCCACTCCCACGTCGAGGAGTGAATCTCGGGATCGTTCATCCAGTCCCACTGGCCGTGCATGACGTTGTGGCCGATCTCCATGTTCTCGATGATCTTGGCCACGCCCAGGGTGCTTGCCCCGGCCCACCAGTACGCCCGCTTCGAGCTGCGCAACAGCAGCAGGCGGCCGGCTACTTCGAGAGCACGTTGTGCCGCGATGGTGCGGCGGATGTACCGGGCGTCGCGGACGCCGCGGGATTCTTCGATGTCTTGCCGGATCGCGTCCAGCTCGACGCCCAGAGCCTCGATATCGGCTTCGGTCAGGTGCGCGAACTCAGGTACGTCAGTGACTGCCATATCGACCTCCTTCCAGTTACCTACGCTAGCGTAACCTACTCAACCGTAGGTTGCTAGACAGCAAATTCTATATTTCCCAGATCTGCGGTTTTGTTAAATATCCAGCACGCAGTCGCCGGCCGCAGCCGAAACGCACGTCTGCACCCGACTTCCGGGTTCCCGTTCCTCTCCGGTCCGCAGATCTCGCGCGTGCCCCTCCAGCAAACCCACCACGCAGGACTGACAGATGCCCATCCGGCAGCCGAACGGCATCTGCACGCCGGCCTGTTCACCGGCCTCCATCAGCGATGTCGCCGCATCGGCGACGACGGTCTTCCCGCTGCGCTCGAACGTCACCGAACCACCGGTGCCCTCGACCGCAGCCCGCGAAGCCGCGAAGCGCTCCAGGTGCAGCCGCACCCCGAGCCCCGCTGCCTCGTACTCGCGCTCGGCGTCGTGCAGCATGGCCTCCGGGCCGCACGCCCACGCTTCGCGCGTCCGCCAGTCGGCGACTTCCTCGTCCAGCTTGGTCAGGTCGAGGCGCCCCTCGGTACGGGTGGCCCGCACGCGCAACTGGTAGCTCGGGTGATCCTTGGCCAGCTTCGCCAGCTCATCGGCGAAGATGACGTCGGCCGCAGTCGGGGCAGAGTGCAGGTGGACGATGTCGGTGATCTGGTCCCGGCGCGCCAGGGTGCGCAGCATCGACATCACCGGGGTGATGCCCGACCCTGCGGTCAGGAACAACACCTTGCCCGGCGCGGGGTCCGGCATGACGAACTCGCCCTGCGGCGCGGCCAGTCGCACGATGGTGCCGGGCGCCACGCCACCGACCAGGTGGGTCGACAGGAAGCCCTCGGGCATGGCCTTCACGGTGATGGTGATGGTGTGGTCGCCGCGCGATTCCACCGGGCTCGACGTCAGCGAGTACGAACGCCACCGCCAGCGGCCGTCGACCAGCAGACCGATGCCGATGTACTGCCCCGGGTGGTAATCGAAGGAGAATCCCCAGCCCGGCTTGATCACCAGGGTTGCCGAATCCTCGGTCTCCCGGCGCACGTCGACGACCTTGCCGCGCAGCTCCCGTGCCGACCACAGCGGATTGACCAGCTTGAGGTAGTCGTCCGGCAACAGTGGCGTGGTGATGCGCCCGACGAGCGTGCGCAGCGCGTGCCAGCCCGGTCGCTCCTTGGCGCCGGCCACCGTGGGCCGCACCGTGTCGACCACATTGGCCGAGACCTTGATGGTGTTCTTGGCCACGTTCACTCCCGCTCGGTTGGTCGTCCTAACCTACGGTACCGTAACCTACGCTCAAGTAGCTACCCCTGCAGGCGAGGCGCAAGGGCTACAGCAGCTCCAACAAGAACGGTAACTCTTGAGCGGCGTACCACGCCAGATCATGATCCTGCGCATCTCCGACGGTGAGCTCGGCGTCCTCGTCGCCGAGGTCGGCAGCGTCCACGACGGCCACCGCAGCAAGCACCGCCGGCTCGGCCGCCGAGTTGTCGACGTACGCCGCGATCACGTCGGACAGCTTGACCGGCCCGGCCAGACGCACCACGGCGTCGTCCAGATCGGGGCGCACCGTCACACCCTCGGCCTCGGCCACCAGCACCGCCCGCCGCGGCGGCAAGCCGGCTTCCTCACCGACCCCCTCGCCGGCCAGCAGCCGCAGCGACGCCAGTGCCGCTTCCTGCAGTGCGATCTCGCCCAGCTCGTCCTCGTCGCCGTGCGCGTATGCCTCACGCAGGGTCGGGGTCACCGCGAACGCGGTACCGCTGCGGGCCGGCATCACCCCGTCTGCCACGAGTTGCGTGAGCATGGCCAGGGTCGCCGGAATGTAGACGCGCACCAGGGCACTCTAAGCGATCAGCGTGCCGTCTCCCGCAGCTCGTCGAGCGCTTCGCGCAGCAGGCTGGGGAACACGTCGACGTCGCTCATGGCCTCGCGGTCGGCGTTGATGCCGTAGTACAGGCTGCCGTTGTACGACGTGATGCCGAGCGCCAGCACCTGATTGTTCAGCAGCGGTGGCACCGCGTAGGTGTCCAGCAGCTTGGTGCCCGCGACGTACATCTGCTTCTGCGCGCCCGGCACGTTGGTGATCAACAGGTTGAACTGGCGCGCCGGGAAACTCGTCGCGACCCGGGTGCCCATGGCGTGCAATGTCGGCGGCGCGAAACCCGACAGCGTGACGATGGTGCGCGCGTCGACCGGGGTGGTCGTGGTGGCCTGCGTCTCGGTGGCGTGCGCGATCTGGGACAGCCGCACGAGCGCGTTGTTCTCGCCCACCGGCAGGTCGACCAGGAACGGCGTCACCTCGCTGATCGCCTGCCCCGGCCCGGCGGTCTCGAGGTGGTCGGTTTCGGGATACACCGACATCGGCGCCATGGCCCGCACCGTCAGCCCCGTCGACACCGACTGACCGCGGGACATCAGCCAGTTCCGCAGCGCGCCCGTCACCACCGCCAGCACCACGTCGTTGACGTCGCAGTCGAAGCGCGTCCGCAGCTGGCGGTACTCCTCCAGCTCGTGCTTGGCGACGGTGAACCGCCGGTTGCGCGACACGGTGGCGTTCAGCGGGCTGCTCGGGGCGGTACCCCGTACCAGCGTGCGCGCCATGTCGATGACCCGCCGGCCGGCCTCGACGAACTGTTCGGTGCTCGAGATCATGTCCGCCGCCGCCGACTGCACGGCGGCCAACTGCGCCGTCGGGCGCGTGATCCACTCCCCGATGGCGCCCAGCAGCAGCGAGGCATCGCTGGGCTCGCGGCCCGGGATCCAGATGTCCTCGCCGAACTCGGGGGGCTTCTGGGTCCGGTCGGCGATGACGTGCCCGATCTCAAGCGCCGTCATGCCGTTGACCAGCGCCTGGTGGGTCTTGGTGTAGATCGCCAGGCGATTGTCGGAGAGCCCTTCGACAAGGCACATCTCCCACAGCGGCCGGGTCTTGTCCAGCGGCCGCGAGCCCAGCCGGGCCACCAGATCGTGGAGCTGGGCATCACTGCCCGGAGACGGCAGCGCCGAGCGCCGGATGTGATAGGTGATGTCGAAGTCGCGGTCGTCGACCCAGACCGGCCGGGCCAGGCCCAGCGTGACCTCGCGGACCTTCTGCCGGTAGCGCGGAATCTGCGGCAGCCGGGCCTCGACGGTCGCCAGGAGCGTCTCGTAGCTCAGGCCGGCCCGCGGTCGCCGCAAGATGGACAGCGTCCCGACGTACATGGGTGTCGATGAGTCTTCCAGCCCGTAGAACGACGCGTCCGACGCCGACAACCGGGTCACCATGCAGCCGCTCCCCCTTCACCTCCTGAACGACCCCGTCACGGTATCCCCGGGACCGGTCCCCCGCAGCACCGGATCGGCGAATTGGCGTCGAGCACCTGGTGAAACCGGTGCGATGATTTAGCGGTCTGCGACTCTCCAGCAGATGCGCCTCATGCACCGGACCGACCGCTGGAGAGATTTCATGACCGCATCGACCCGCATCGACGTCGACCTGACGGTGCCGATCGTCGACTACGAGCCCGCGCCGATCGAGACGGGCACGCCGGTCCGTATCCCCAACCGGCTCCAGGTGGTGGCCGATCCCGAACCGGATTGCGCCATCCGATCCGCCGTCGGGTCGCCGCTCGAGGTCGCGCCGCCCAGCGCCGCACTGATGTTCGCCGACGCGGCACTACGCCGGGTCCTGGAGGTCAGCGACCGTCGGCGGCCGATGGCGCAAGTGCGCCCGCTGGTCACCGCCACGCTGTTCGACGCCATGTCGTCATGGCCCCGCCACACCAGGACCGACGGCACCGCCGCGCTGCGCCGGGTGCGGCTACGCACCGCCCGCGAACAGGACGGGTCACCCACGGCCGTCGAGGTGTTCGCCACCTTCAGCCGCGGGCCACGACTGCACGCCGCCGCCGGACGCATCGAAATACTCGGCGGGCGTTGGCAATTCGTGGCCCTGCAGCTGGGCTGAGCGGGCTAGCGCCGCTTCTGCTTGCGCGCGGCCTCACGACGTTCCCGGCGTGAGCCCGGGCCCGCTGCGTGCCGGCCGCCCTCGCGACGAACCTCCGCGGACCCGTCCTCGGCCGGGCCGCTGTAGGTCATGGCCGGGGCCTTGTCCTCAATTCCCTTGGCGCGCAACGCGGCCGGCGCGGCCTGCTCTTGGGCGGCGTTCTGCTCGGCCTCCGCGGCGAACTGCGCGAGCCCCTGCGGCGCGGCGACCGGAGCCACCTGCGGCGCCTGCTGAGCCTCGACCTGCACGTTGAACAGGAAGCCGACCGACTCCTCCTTCAACCCTTCGAGCATGCCCGTGAACATGTCGAAGCCCTCGCGCTGGTACTCGACCAGCGGGTCGCGCTGCGCCATGGCCCGCAGACCGATGCCCTCCTTGAGGTAGTCCATCTCATAGAGGTGCTCGCGCCACTTGCGGTCGATGACGTTCAGCAGGACGCTGCGCTCCAGCTGCCGCATGGCACCGGGACCGGCGATGGCCTCCAGGTCGGCTTCGCGCTTGGCGTAAGCCTTTTCGGCGTCGGCGATCAGCGCGTCGCGCAGCTCTTCCTGGGTCAGCTCGCCCGGCTCACCGACAGCATCGGAGTCGATCAGGTTGTGGTAGTCCAGACCCACCGGGTACAGCGTCTTGAGCGCGTCCCACAACTTGGCCAGATCCCAGTCCTCGGCATAGCCCTCGGCGGTGGCGCCGTCGACGTAGGCGGTGATGACGTCGACCAGCATCTTGTGGGCCGTGTCCTGCACGTCCTCACCCTCGAGGATCGCCCGGCGCTCGCGGTAGATGACCTTGCGCTGCTGGTTCATCACCTCGTCGTACTTGAGGACGTTCTTGCGGACCTCGAAGTTCTGCTGCTCGACCTGGGTCTGCGCGCTCTTGATCGCGCGGGTCACCATCTTGGCCTCGATCGGCACATCGTCCGGCAGGTTCAGGCGGGTCAGCAGCGCCTCGAGGGTGGCGCCGTTGAACCGGCGCATCAGCTCGTCGGACAGCGACAGGAAGAACCGGGACTCGCCCGGGTCACCCTGACGGCCGGAGCGACCGCGCAGCTGGTTGTCGATACGACGGGACTCGTGGCGCTCGGTGCCCAGCACGTACAGGCCACCGACCTCGCGGACCTTCTTGGCCTCTTCCTCGACCAGCTCCTTGACCTTGGGCAGCTCCTCGTGCCAGGCCGCCTCGTACTCGTCGGGCGTCTCGACGGGGTCCAGGCCACGCTTGCGCAGCCGCGCGTCGGCGATGAAGTCGACGTTGCCGCCCAACACGATGTCGGTACCGCGACCGGCCATGTTGGTGGCGACCGTGACGGCCTTCAGCCGGCCGGCCTCGGCGATGATGTTCGCTTCCTGCTCGTGGTACTTGGCGTTGAGCACGTTGTGCGGGATGCGGCGTTTGGTGAACTGCTTGGACAGGTACTCCGACCGCTCCACGCTGGTGGTACCGATCAGAACCGGCTGGCCCTTCTCGTAGCGCTCCTGCACATCGTCGACGACGGCGATGTACTTGGCCTCTTCGGTCTTGTAGATCAGGTCGGACTGGTCCTGACGGATCATGGGCCGATTGGTGGGGATCTGCACCACGCCCAGCTTGTAGATCTCGTGCAGCTCAGCGGCCTCGGTCTCGGCGGTACCGGTCATACCGGACAACTTGTCGTAGAGACGGAAGTAGTTCTGCAGCGTGATGGTGGCCAGGGTCTGGTTCTCGGCCTTGATCTCGACGTGCTCCTTGGCCTCGATGGCCTGGTGCATGCCCTCGTTGTAGCGCCGGCCGACCAGCACGCGGCCGGTGAACTCGTCGACGATGACGACCTCGCCGTCGCGGACGATGTAGTCCTTGTCGCGCTGGAACAGTTCCTTGGCCTTGATGGCGTTGTTCAGGTAGCTGACCAGCGGCGAGTTGGCGGCCTCGTAGAGGTTGTCGATGCCGAGCTGGTTCTCGACGAACTCCACACCGGCCTCGTGCACACCGATGGTGCGCTTGCGGATGTCGACCTCGTAGTGGACGTCCTTCTCCATCAGCGGCGCGATGCGCGCGAACTCGGTGTACCAGTTCGATGCGCCGTCGGCCGGGCCCGAGATGATCAGCGGGGTACGGGCCTCGTCGATGAGGATCGAGTCGACCTCGTCGACGATGGCGAAGTTGTGGCCGCGCTGCACCATGTCGTCGACCGAGTGCGCCATGTTGTCGCGCAGGTAGTCGAAGCCGAACTCGTTGTTGGTGCCGTAGGTGATGTCGGCGTTGTACGCGGCGCGACGTTCTTCCGGCGTCAGCTGCGACAGGATGACCCCGACCTCCAGGCCGAGGAAGCGGTGCACACGGCCCATCCACTCGCTGTCGCGCTTGGCCAGGTAGTCGTTGACGGTGACGACGTGCACGCCCTTGCCCGAAAGGGCATTGAGGTAGGCCGGGAGCACACAGGTCAGGGTCTTGCCCTCACCGGTCTTCATCTCGGCGACGTTGCCGTAGTGCAGCGCGGCGCCGCCCATCACCTGGACGTCGAAGTGGCGCTGGTCCAGCACGCGCCAGGCCGCCTCGCGGGCAACGGCGAAGGCTTCGGGCAGCAGGTCGTCGAGCGATTCGCCGTCGGCGATGCGCTTCTTGAATTCTTCGGTCTTGCCGCGCAGCTCGTCGTCAGACAGCTTCTCGACGTCATCGGACAAGGTGTTGACATAGGCGGCGACCTTTTGCAGGCGCTTGACCATGCGACCTTCACCGATGCGGAGCAACTTCGACAGCACGCTTTTCCCCTGTGGGTCTGGAACGGATATACGTCAGCGGGTTAGACCTGACCATCGTAGGTGACCGGGGGAATCGGCAGATAAGAGTGCGCCCCCGGCGGTTCAGCCGGGGGCGCATCACTGGAAATTCAGGACAGGCGGATCAATCCGTAGTCGTAGGCGTGTCTGCGGTAGACCACAGACGGCCGGTCGCTCTCCTTGTCGTGGAACAGGAAGAAGTCGTGTCCGACCAGCTCCATCTCGTACAGCGCGTCGTCGACCGTCATCGGGTTGGCCGGGTGCTCCTTGACCCGGACCACCTGACCCGGAATGTGGTCGTCGACTTCGGCGGCGGCCGTCTCGTTCGACAGCGCCGGCAGGTCCTCGGGCGGGACGATGGACGTGGCCTCGGCAAGACTCACCGGGGTCTTGTCGCCGTAGTGAATCTTGCGGCGGTCCTTGCTGCGCCGGAGGCGGTTCTCGAGTTTGCCGACGGCGGCTTCGAGCGCGGCATAGAAGCTGTCGGCGCACGCTTCGCCGCGCACCACCGGGCCGCGGCCCCGTGCGGTGATCTCGACGTGTTGGCAGTTCTTGCGCTGGCGACGGTTCTTCTCGTGGTCGAGTTCGACGTCGAAAAGGTAGATGGTGCGATCGAAGCGCTCCAATCGAGCGAGCTTCTCGGAAACGTAGATGCGGAAGTGTTCGGGGACCTCGACGTTGCGGCCCTTGACGACGACGTCGGCGTGCGGTTCGGGCGCAGGCTCGGCGTCGTCGGCAAACATGGTCGAGCGGGCAGAATCCACGGATTGGGTTGTCATGCTTAGCAACTCGCTTCTCTCTCGCAGTGCACGTGTGGCTCTTCTTGCACACGGTCTGAACTACGCGCCGAGCGGGTCTGCAAGTCGCCGCAGCCCGGCGCAAGGTGTTGAGTACTCACCTCCTACCGCTGTTAGCGATTTGGCACCGAGTGAATATGTCGGTACCGCCGTGAGGCTTCACGGGTGGTTGCAGCCGACGGTAGTCCGAGTTCACCTAGTCGTGCCACCGATTTCGCATACCGGTTTTGAGAACTTCATATCGAGTTGATGTACGTACTCCTCCGGCCGTGTCATGCCGCCTGGAGGGTCACGCGTGTGCTATTGCGAGCACCGCCGCCACCTGCGCTCCGGATGTTTGCAGGACCCGAACTGCCTCGGCTGCCGTCGCACCCGTCGTCACCACATCGTCGAACACGACGGCCTCCCCGCGCACCGGCGAACGTAGCCGGACGCGGCCGCGGATGTTGCGCTGGCGCTGCGCGCTGGAGAGGCCCACCGAGTCGCGCGCGAAGGCCCGCATGGCCAACGCCGGTTGGACCGTGACGCCCGGGAGAGCTGCGGCCCCGGCGCGGGCGATCTTCGCGACGGGGTCGCCGCCTCGGCGCCGGGCGGCCAGGCTCCGGGTCGGCGCGGGCACCACCGTCAGCGGCGGCACGATCAGGCCCCAGACGATCAGCGTGCGCAGCGCCGCGGCGACGGCGTCGGCGAGCGGTGCGACGAGATCGGTGCGGCCATGTTCTTTGAGCCCGACGACGGCCCGCCTTCTGGCCCCGGCGTAGCGCCCGAGCGCGAACACCGGGACGCCGGGGTCCTCCCGCGGCGAGACGACGTGCGGCTCGTCGGAGCGGACGGTCAGTTCCGCCGCGCAGACGGGACACCAGCGGGTCGACGGCGCACCGCAGCCACCGCATTCGACGGGCAGGACCAGGTCGAGCATGAAGCCAGCATGGCGCGGGGGTACGACACGAGTTGGTGTCGGCTCGTACCCGATGCTGGCCATATCCTGGGAATCAACTGAATGGGGGGCAGATGGGGCGGCTCGAAGTTGAGGTGTCGGCGTTGACGGCCGCCTCGGCACGGTTCAAAGACGCGGCGCAGCAATTGCAGGACGCGCTTTCCAGCGTGGATTTGGAAACCACCCAGTTGCTGGGATCGGGCTGGAAAGGCGGCGCGGCAACAGCATTCGGCACGGCATGGGACGGTTGGCACAACGGCGCGGGCCAGGTCGTGCGGGGTTTGCAATCGATGGGTGACATGTTGTCGCTGGCCGGTAAGGAATACGCCAAGACCGACTCCGACAGCGCGGGGGCATTGCAGTCGTCGATGGGAGGCGGCGGTGCTGGGGCCGGCGGTGTTTCCGGCAGTAGCTCAGGCGCCGGTGCTGGTTCCGGTTCGGGTACCGGTGCGGCCGCGTCTGGTAGTTCGCCGGGCGGCGCTGGTGGAGCCGAACAGTTGGCGAGCCTGGGACAACAGATGGCGGGCGCACTGGGGCAGGTCGGTCAGGTCGCCGGCGGGATGTCCCAGGCCATAGGACAGGCCGCCCAGTTGGCGACCGGGATCGTGCAAGCCGCGACGCAAGCCGCAGCGCAGGGCCAACAAGGGGCCGCGGAGTCCGCAGGCAAGGACGCTGCCGACGACGGCGAAACCGGCGAAAACGAAGACGACAGGGACAAGGCCGAGAAGGAGAAGGCCGAGAAGGACCGCGACAGCGAAACCGATGGCGCGGCAGGACCATCGGTGGAGCAACCGGGATTGAAGGCTCCCGTCGACGACCCGCCCGAGGTCATGCCACCCACTGGACAATCCCCAGTCCGGCCGCAGACGCGACCCGCTGAAGACCGGGAGGTGTGAGCGTGCTTGTCGTCGATTTCGCGGCAATGGAGGGCGCGATCACCCACTTGGAGCAGTTCGGGAAAACCGTCCAGGAAGTCTTGGAGGACGTCGACCAGGCGATGGCGGTGTTGCACGCGACCTGGCATGGCGAGGCCTCGGATGCACAGGCCCAGTTTCAGCAGCAGTGGGAGGACGGCGCTCGCCTGATGAACGAGCAGCTGACGAAGCTGAAGGGCGTTCTGGCCGGAGCGAAGAAGAACTACACCGACGCCGCCACCCGAAACGGAGAGATGTGGGATTAGTCGCGGTCGACGGGGGATGCGGTGCCCGGCCGCATTGAAGTTGAACCCGATGCGCTGATCGCCGCGGGTCAGATTGTGCTGGCAGCCGGCGAGCAGTTGGGTGCGCTGTCGGAGGCAGTCAAGCCCATGGTCGCCGAGGGTTTGGCCTCGGGCTACGACCTCGCTGGCTTCAACATGGGCGTGCAGTACGGGCGGCAAAGCCAGGAGTTCACCAACACGCTGGCCAACGCGGCCAATGCGTTCAAGAGTGTCGGCTACCGACTGATGGCATCGGGCTACAACTACCGCGATGCAGATGCGGCATCCACGATCGGCGGGCCGGGGCCATCTGGAGGGCTCGGTCCTGCGCCGCAGGAATCCCACCCGGGGCAGGCCGCGCGAGTGCCACAGAACTTGCTGGTTCCGCCACCGCCGAAATGGAACCTGATAACGATCCTATTGCCGTTGAACATGTGGCCAAACGGTCACGCCGGGTTGATGAAAGTCACTGCCGCACAGTGGCGTAACTTTGCCAACGGGTTCAAAGTCTTCGAGTCCATGCTCACTGCACCGAAGGCTGTGGTCGGCGCCCAACACATCGACGAGTCCGGGAAGATGACGGAGGCGCTCACCACACTCGGCACCAACATCACCACCTTGACGGAGATTTCCAGCAACGTCGCCAACGCGGTCGAGGACTACTCCAACCAGGTGCAGGAAACCCAGAACGCGATCCGCAGAATCCTGAATCGGATATCCGTTAGCGGTCTGTACGACGCCGCGAAAGACATCCTCACCGGTGACGGCATGAAACTACTGCGGGAGATCGCTAACGACATCAAGGCGTTGTGGCACAACTTTCAAACCATCGTCAAAGCGATCACCGGACTGTTGGGTGAAGCCCTCACATTGCTCGGCGAAGCAGCCGATGAGTTCCAGAGACTGATCCGTCCGGTGCTGATCGCCGCGTTCGGAGAGGACATCGGCGGCGCCCTGGCCGAAGGGATCAAGTTCTACACCGATGTCCAGGTCGGCCTGATATCAGGGCTGGTCGGGACTGTCTCAGGGCTTGTGTCGCTGGCGGATTTCGACACCTGGAAAGGGATGTACGACGTCGCCACGATGATCGCCAAAGATCCGTCCAAGACCGACGACGTGCTTATCGCCATGGGGAAACAGTTCGTCGCGTGGGACAAATGGTCGGGCGATCATCCTGGGCGGGCATTGGGTGAAGCGGGCTTCAACATCGGATCGTTGTTCGTTCCCGGCGGCGCTCTCAGCAAGACCGGGTCGGTGGCCAAGGGTGCAAAGCTCGCCAAAGATCTGGCCAGCGGGGAACGGAAGCTGTCCGACCTCGCCAAGTTCGGATCCCGCGGCCGCGGCTCGGTCGACGCGGGGGACTCCGCTGGTCTGGAAGGCCTTAGCGATCTCGGCAGCCGGACCCAGGCCCCACGCTTTGACGCCGGGGCGATGCCCGAGATCGGCGACGCCCCGCGGCCGCCCACGATCGGTGACTCACCCGGGGGTACACCGCGTGGGATGGGTGGGCCGCCGGACCCACCCGGTCCTGATCACACCCCCGTACGGCCGGGCGGGGATGGCCCCGGGCAGCATTCGGGGCCACCGGAGCGCACATCAGGTCCCGCGGATTCGGGACCGCCACGTCACGACGGTCCCCAATCATCAGGTGGACCAACACATTCCGGGGACGGACCACAGTCGAACAGTGGTCCCGCCACCAACGGCCAAGGGTCCCATGTCCCCAGCTCTGAGGGCCCGCGATCGAGTGAACCACCCTCCGCCGGCCACACCCCATCGGATGCGTCGTCCGGGCCGTCGCAAACGCAGCATTCCCCGCAAACCTCCACGGACACAAGCGCACACGACCAGAGCAACAATTCGCCGGCCCACGATCAGCGGGGCGGTCACGATGCGGCCGGCTCCCGCGACACCGGCGGCCACACGCCAAACGACACCGGACACCGCAGCGACGCCGACAGCCGGCCCAGTGACCACACCTCCGGCGCGGAACGCCACTCCGGCGGCGGCGAACACCCTGGTGGCGGCGAAAATCATTCGCCCCCAGATCATTCGCGCACCCACGACTCGCATACCACGGACGGTGCACACCGCACCGACCACACCGCGCCGTCGCACCTGACCGACGCTCCCGTCCACCGCGATACGGGTACCAACACCTCGACCAACTCGCTGGCCAACGCGATGAACATGGGTGGCCCCATCGGACCCATGGGCCACCATTCCCCCGGTGGCCACAGCTCGAGCCCGACCAGTAGCCACACCCCTACCGCCAACACGGAGCGACCCGCGGGGTCCCCCACTCCACGCGATACCCCAGCGAAAAACTCGCCGCCGCAGCGGCCGCCAGAACGAACCGCCGCCGCCGGTCCAGCACGCGACACCAATCCCAGCCCGCCGGTGAAACCCACTGCGGCACAGGGAGAACCACACGCCCCCGAGCGCATGCAGCCTGGTTCCGAGCAACCTCAGCGACCACCGGCTCCGACAGAGCCTCATCACGATGCGAGCCCGCGCACCGATCAGGGCGCGCAGAACGCGCGGCCCACCGCTGAGCACCCGCAACCCACACCAAGCGGTCCACACACTGAGGATCACGCTCCGAGCGGGACACCGAGTCACGCCGGCGGCCGATCCGACGCGCCACGGCCGGACCCGGTTGATGCGGTGACGCCAGTGCTCGACCGGCACGGTGTGACCCTGAACGAATTCATCGACTGGCAACGTACGGCCGCGATAGTGGGTCGCGAACACCTGGCCGAGCACTTCACTCGTGAGCAATTGCAGGTGATGTACGAGGCACGGATGGCCCATCCGCACCCTGGCCCCAACGACACGATTCAGAAGGTCGTCGGCGACAGCGTTGTGGACTCGATCCTGAATCAAGTCCGAAACCCTGGTGCGCCTTACAGCACGAACCCCCGCTATCAAGCCAACGCCGTTGGCGGGTGTGTCTCGGTGCGGTCAGACGCGCATGGGCTACGAACCCCGTCAGAGCTGCTACACGGCCTGCGCCTCGACTACGGGCATGGTTCGCCCTATGAGGTGTTCACCACCACTGATCATGCCTATGTCATCGAAGGCGAACTCAGGTCGGGCCGGTTCTCGGTACCGAATCAACACGTCGCTGAACACCTCGGCATCGCTGATCCTCGAAGCGAAGACCTGCCCAGCGGGACACCACCTCACACTGGCACGGGCTACACCGGTGCCGGAAACGGGCTCAACCCCGAGTATCAACTCACAACGGGCGCATGGCAGCCCGGAGCGACACTGGTCCGAATCGACCCGGACGGATCCCGACACGATGTGGCGCGCCTCGCCGATAAAGACACCTGGGTATCCGCCAAGGACCCCAGCGACCATGTCGTCGATGGCTGGCCACAGCACAAGGGCGGCGACTGGGTCTTCCCGGATTCCACGCAGCACGGGCCACACCCAGAACCGCCCGATGCGACGCACCGCAGTCCCGAACTGGGCGACACCGGGCCACCTCCTGATCGACATTCCAGCACGGGGGCCCCAGATGCGTTCCGACACTCCGCTTTCGAGACCCCTGCGGGCGCCGCATTCTTCGACCCAGCAGATTCACACATGCGCTCGGCGGCCGGCGATGTTCCGAGATTCCCCGGTGAGTTCACCGTCGATGTGCACGGCGATCACCACAGCGTCTCGGTGTACGACAGCGCCGGCAATCAACATCGACTCTCGCCACACGATTTCGCCGATGCGATACGTAACAGCGGATGGGATGGGCAGACGCCCATCCGACTGATGTCCTGCGACACCGGCGCGGGAAATCACTCGTTCGCCGCTGACCTGGCCCGTGAGCTCGGGGTCCGCGTCACGGCACCGGACCGGCCGGTATGGAGTTATCCCGACGGGCGCCCACCAGTGGTCACCGGTTTCGATCGCGGCCCCGACGGCGAACGCGTGCCGCGAATCCCACCCGATGGCAGTTGGCACCAATTCGAGCCCGACGGCACCACACGGCACGTACTCGATTCACCAGAACCGCAGCACGTCGAGGCGGACGGTCATCACGCCGATGAGAGTCCCGACGGCTCAGACCCACAGAGCCGCGCCGGGCGAGAGATCTCCGACGATCCGATTGATGGTCTGGAGGGGCGGCACCCACCAGCCAGCCTCCAGGAGAAGGTCGACGACGCCCGGTATCGGGAGAAGTATTACGACGAGGTGCGCACTCGCGATTCGCTGCGTGACGAAAGCGCATCGACCGAGCCGGAGTACCGGCGCAGAAACGAGAACCAACTCGACTTCGACGGTGACCAGGTACCCCTGATCCGCCGCGACGACGGCGGCGCTCTGGCAGCGGTGCCGGACGGCTACGAGCGAGCAACCTTGGCGGACGGCGAGACGCTTCTTCATGCGGCCAATGCACAAGAACGCCACGACGCTCAAGGATTGATCGACCGACGCGAAGCTGCCCGCGAACACGTTGTCGCCGCGGATGCCGCGTACCAGGCAGAGCGAATCAGCGGTGTTGAGGCGGCCCCCGAGACGATCAGTGAACGTCAGGCCGCATTCACTGAGCAGACCGCCGCCGGTGAGGCGTTGGGCGAGCACGCGGCCACCCATGCCATGGAGAACAGATTCCCCGGCAGCCAGTTCGACGTGACACCATTACAGGAAGGACAACGAGGCCCAGGCACTTTCGACCACGTCTACGAAGTTCGGGACCGCGAGAGCGGCGAGACACGTGTGGTCGTCGTAGAGGCCAAAGGACCCAGCGGACACCTTGGCACCCGCCTAGGCTTCGACGGAGTCAGCTACCAGCAAGGACATCGCCAGTATGCCGCGAGTGTCATCGATGCAATGCGGAACCATGGGCCGGAAGGACGACAATTGGCGCGTCGTCTGGACGCAGCATTGCAGACCGATGCGCTCGATTACTATTTGGTAAGAGCACGGGTGGATATCACCCCAGGTGGCGCCGAGTACGGCGGATTCCGCATGGACCGATTCGCGTTGGACTAGAACGGGGCGAGTGAAATTGCGATGCTAGTGATTAATCGGCACCAGATCGATCTGGATGACATTGAACAAAGAATCCAGGAACTGTTTGAAGACATCGATTTCACCCGAGGTCTGATCGAAGCGAAACCTCAACTGACGGAGCGGCTCTTTACCTACTCCAGCTGGATCGCGAATTATTCATCGGTCGAAGATCCGGACGCAGCACTCCTACGCATCTGGGATGCGACGTGGATGGCGATGCAAGCCGGCTCAGCGATGTTCCTCAACGCAAACAACAAGGACCGCGACATCGAGTTCACTCTCGGCTTCGACGACAAGGTCGCCACCACCGGCACCGGTCCGAACTCCAGCGCGACAGCCGGAAAATGGCTCGCCGCAATGTACTTCGCGATAGTCTGCCGCCGACATGACCGCATAACGTCCCTCTGCGCAACTCCCGTCGAGACGCTGCGAGCCGCCGGTGCGGCGTACGACGAGTACATCTACGACTGGGTGACCGCATTCCAGAAGTTCTTCCGCCGCGATGACGACGTTGTTCGGGCGATCCTCACCGCAATGGAGGGCGCAGACCCGGAACGCGCGAAAATTGCCAAACCAGAACTGCTGTTGCTGCTGTTGTATCCCCCGATCGAATTACTGTATTGCGTCACCCAGGGAAACGCCGAAGAATTCAACACCCGGCTGGCTCGGGCAATCGAAGACCACAAGAAGTTCTGGTCAAAAACCGCCGACAGACGCCGGGACGTCGAAGGGTTCATCGCGTGGGGTCCACTGGCGATGGCGTGTATTGCCCACGACATGGGCATGACAATTACCGTCGAAACGCCGTACCTACCGACGCATCTCATACTCGGCAGCCGCGCAACCGAATCACAATTCATCAGACAAAGCCGGCAACGCCGTGAATCGTCCGCCAACGGACCGACCGAAGGAGACATCTAGGTGACAAAAGCCTTATCGGTCTCTCGGCCCGATCCCGCTGCCACAGAGGGAGTTTCGCCCGACGCTTCGCTCCCCCGGCTCTCACGCGAGGACGCCGCACGGGTCGCCGACTATCTCGACGCCGGTGCGGTCGTGGCACGCACCACCGCACGGGCTATCGACCCCTGGTTGAACCCGCCGGCCGCCCAGGTGCCATTGACCAAGCGCACCGACGGCGTCTGGCGCTGGGACGACGAAGTCAGTTACTACGTCCGGAACTACGGGCTCTCCCCCGGCGCCGAATTCCTCAACTACCTACACCAACGCAACTTCGCTCCACCCACCGTCAGCCCCGAACAAGTCAGTGCCGTAATCGACGAACTCTTCGGCAACCCGACCCAAACGCTACAACCTCGGCTCACGCTCGACGGCACACAACTACTGCCCCGTGACTATTACTGCATTTATCAGGGGCACGCGTTCCACTGCTACGTAAGCGGCCAGCAAGTCCGCTTATCGGTAGACCCCGGAGGATTGATCCCCGATGGATTCGAACCGAAAGACGATCGCAATGCCGCACCACCGGCAATCGCCTACAAGACCGTACCCGCGACCGATATCACGGCCTTCTATGAAGTGATCACCAGTTGCTGGTACAAAGGAGCGCCTTTCTCGGTCAGGGCAATTACCGGCACGCAATTTCAACTCAGCATTGGCGGCGGGCGCCGCCAGAAGATCGTGCGACCCAAGCCACCCGCTCCGACTATGGACGAGTGGAGTTATTTCCCCAATGCAGAGGTGCTCGGTATGGGGGAAGTCTGGGCAGAGATCGACATCATCGAAGCAGCACGGCTCACCATGGCGATCGTGCCCCACCATCTGTTGGGCGATCACCTTGTACCGGTCAACGATCCCACCGGATACGGCTACCCAGTGCCGAAAGCCCACGAAATCTTCTACTTCCCATCAGCACGGGACAGTCCCTACCTGCCCGGCAACGACGCCATCACAACTATCACCGCCTACCTCGCCGCCCACGACCCCAACTACCCCACCACCGGACTCACACCCCAACGACTACGCGACGGATGGCGCCTCAACCCCACCACCGACGTACCGACGATCTACTACATCGCCGACGACAAACACATCATCACCGCACCCGCCACCGCACCAACCACCCACATCGACAGCCAACTGTCCGCCGAATTCCGCAACCGCCACCCCATCGTGAACCCACCACCAGCGCACGACACCGGCACCGACATCTTCGACTGAACAAGCACGATGAACCGCACCGAACCGGCGATCCCGTCCGGCGTACTGCAACCGACGCTCACGCTCGACGGCACACAACTACTACCCCGGGGCTACTACTGCACCTATCAGGGCCGCGCGTTCCACTGCGGCCAGTACCGTCAACAAGTCCGCTTATCGGTAGATCCCGGAGAATCGATACCCGATGGATTCGAACCGAAAGGTGACCGCAATGCCGGACCGCCGGCAATCGCCTACAAAACCGTTCCCGCCGCTGATATCACCGCCTTCTACCGCGCAATCACCACCTGCTGGTACAAAGGCGACCCGTTCTCGGTCGGGACGATTATCGGTACACGGTTTTACCTGAGCATCGGCGGCGGGCGCCGCGAAAAACTCGTGCGTCCAGAGCCACCTCATCCCACCATGAACGAGTGGGCTCAATTCCTCAATGCAGAGGTCCTCGGTATGGGGGAAATCTATGCACAGATCGACATCATCGAAGCAGCCCGACTCACTATGGCGATCGTGCCCTATCGCTTGGATGGCGATTACCTCCTACCGGTCCACAACCCAACCAGAGGCCGCTACGCGGTACCGAAAGCCCACGAAATCTTCTACTTCCCCTCGCCGCGCGACAGCCCCTTCCTGCCCGCCAACGACGCCATCACAACTATCACCGCCTACCTCGCCGCCCACGACCCCAACTACCCCACCACCGGACTCACACCCCAACGACTACGCGACGGATGGCGCCTCAACCCCACCACCGACGTACCGACGATCTACTACATCGCCGACGACAAACACATCATCACCGCACCCGCCACCGCACCAACCACCCACATCGACAGCCAACTGTCCGCCGAATTCCGCAACCGCCACCCCATCGTGAACCCACCACCAGCGCACGACACCGGCACCGACATCTTCGACTGATCAGGTCAGCCCAGGACGATCGAGTCCCCCTGGACCGTGACGGTCTTGGCTTCGAGCGGCTTCTTGGCCGGCCCCTGCGCCACCGTCCCGTCGAGGTTGAACTTGCTGCCATGGCAGGGGCACTTGATGGTCCCGTCGACGATCTCGCTGACGGTACAGCCCTGATGGGTGCAGATGGCCGACATGCCCTTGAAGACGCCCGCCGTCGGCTGCGTCACCACCACCTCGCCGACGATGACACCCGAGCCCACCGGCACCGCCGAGGTCTTGACCAGTCCACCGTCGGCCGCCCGAGTGGTCCCACCGCCTGGCGTCGTGGCCGGCGCCTGACTGGCGGCGGGCGGCTTGCCGTAAGTCTGGCAGGCCGCGACGACCGTGGCGCCCAAGGCGATTCCCGTACCGGCCAGCACCTCGCGGCGACCCAGGTTTCCTGACATCAGAACTTCAACCCCTCTCCGACGAACAGCCACAGCGCCGAGGTCAGCCAGAGATACACCAGGCTGGTGAACACCGCACCGCCGAGCACTGGGATCGCCCAGCCCGGAACACCTTTGCGCGTCAGCAACAGCATCTTGGCGACGAACGCGCCGTAGAAGAAGCAACCGAGCAGGGAGTGCGTGAGCACCCGCACATCGGCGGTCTGGAACCCCACTGCGTACAGGCAGTGCACCGCGACCGGGACGGTGGCGAACACGGCCAGCCGACCCGACCACACATGTGCGGCACCGATCCAGGTCGGCGCCTTCACCGGCAGCCTGCCGTACATGACCAGGGCTGAAAACACCTGGAACAGGCCGAGAATCGCCGCCAGGGTGGCCAACCACGCCTTCGCGTACAACCCGCTCGAGAAGCCTGCGAAGTTGACCGAGAAGAACTTCGGCTCGTGTACCGATCCGAACAC
>NZ_JAYXBQ010000006.1:0-6039 GCF_039668335.1 Mycobacterium sp. SM3041
ACCGGCAAGACAATTGAGCTCAAGCCCGAGGTCAAGCTCGACGCGGGCGACATCATCGACTCGATGTACATGAGCAAGAAGGCGCTCATCCAGTTCTACGAGGAGCAGATGGAGGACGCCTACAAGACGGGCGTCATGTTCTCCCTGCACGTCAAGGCGACCATGATGAAGGTCAGCCACCCGATCGTGTTCGGCCACGCCGTGCGCATCTTCTACAAGGACGCATTCGCCAAGCACCAGAAGCTGTTTGACGAGCTGGGCGTCAACGTCAACAACGGGCTCTCGGACCTGTACGACAAGATCTCGACGCTGCCCAAGTCGCTGCACGACGAGATCGTCGACGACCTGCACAAGTGCCACGAGCACCGGCCCGAGCTGGCGATGGTCGACTCGGCTCGCGGCATCACCAACTTCCACTCGCCGTCCGACGTCATCGTCGACGCCTCGATGCCCGCCATGATCCGGCTCGGTGGCAAGATGTACGGCGCCGACGGAAAGCTCAAGGACACCAAGGCCGTCAACCCCGAGTCGACGTTCTCCCGGATGTACCAGGAGATCATCAACTTCTGTAAGACGCACGGCCAGTTCGACCCGCGGACCATGGGCACCGTGCCCAACGTCGGTCTCATGGCGCAGAAGGCCGAGGAGTACGGCAGCCACGACAAGACCTTCGAGATTTCCGAGGACGGCATCGCCAACATCGTCGACATCGACAGCGGCGAGGTCCTGCTGACCACGGCGGTGGAAGAGGGCGACATCTGGCGCATGCCGGTCGTCAAGGATCTGCCGATCCGCGACTGGGTCAAGCTGGCCGTCACCCGCGCTCGGCTCTCCGGCATGCCCGTGGTGTTCTGGCTGGACCAGGAGCGTCCGCACGAGGCCGAGCTGCGCAAGAAGGTCGCGACCTACCTCAAGGACCACGACACCGAGGGTCTCGACATCTCCGTGATGTCGCAGGAACGCGCCATGCGGCACACCATCGAGCGGGCCATGCGCGGTCAGGACACCATCGCCGCGACCGGCAACATCCTGCGCGACTACCTCACCGACCTGTTCCCGATCCTGGAGCTGGGTACCAGCGCCAAGATGCTGTCGATCGTGCCGCTGATGGCCGGTGGCGGCCTGTACGAGACCGGCGCCGGTGGTTCGGCACCCAAGCACGTGCAGCAGCTGGTCGAGGAGAACCACCTGCGCTGGGACTCGCTCGGTGAGTTCCTGGCCCTGGGCGCCAGCCTGGAGGACCTGGGCAACAAGACCGACGACGCCAAGGCCCTGCTGCTGGCCAAGACGCTCGACAGCGCGACCGGAAAGCTGTTGGACGAGAACAAGAGTCCGTCGCGGCGCACCGGCGAACTGGACAACCGCGGCAGCCAGTTCTACCTCGCCATGTACTGGGCGCAGGCGCTGGCCAAGCAGACCGAGGACGCCGAGCTGGCGGCCAAGTTCGCTCCGCTGGCCAAGACGCTGGCCGAGAACGAGGAGAAGATCGTCGCGGAACTGGCTGCGGCACAGGGCAGCGCGGCCGACATCGGCGGGTACTACGCGCCGGACCCGGAGAAGACGACGGCCGTGATGCGGCCGAGCGCCACCTTCAACGCGGCGCTGGCTTCCGCTCAGGAGTAATTCACCTCGAACGTGAGCTTGTGTGCGAGATTTCCTCGATTTCTCGCACACAAGCTCACGTTCGTCGTTTCAAGCGTGTTGTACCCCGACGTTAGGGTTCTGCTTCGTGATCGTCACCACCATCAACGTCAACGGCATCCGCGCCGCGGTCAAAGAGCGCTCGGCGGAGAACCTCGGGCTGCTGCCGTGGCTGAAGGACACCACGTCCGACGTCATCTGCCTGCAGGAGACCCGGGCCGACGACGCGCAGCTGACGCAGGCCCTGGCGCCGGCGCTGGATGCGGGCTGGCAGCTGGCGTCGGCCGAGCCGTCTGCCAAGGGCCGCAACGGGGTGGCGGTGCTGTCGCGGGCCCCCATCACCGCGGTGCGGGTGGGGCTCAGCCCGGACTGTGAATTCGTCGCGCACGGGCGGTATGTGGAGGTCGACACCGACGGCGTCACGGTCGCCAGCGTCTACGTACCCACCGGTGAGGCCGAGACCGACAAGCAGGTGGAGAAGGAGCGCTTCATGGTGGCGCTCGCCGGCCGTATGGCCGAGCTGACCCGCAAGCGCCGCGACGTGGTGATCTGCGGCGACTGGAACATCTGCGCGACGGAACTGGACCTGAAGGCGTGGAAGGCCAACGTCAAGAAGTCCGGGTTCCTGCCCAGCGAGCGGCAGTGGTTGGCCGAGCTGATGGCCTCCGGCTGGACCGACGTGGTCCGGGAGCTGCACCCTGAGGTCCCCGGGCCGTACAGCTGGTGGTCATGGCGCGGCAAGGCTTTCGACAACGACGCCGGGTGGCGCATCGACTACCACCTGGCCAACGCGAAGCTGGCGCCCAAAGCCCATGCGGCGCGGGTGGAGCGGGCTGCGGCATATGCGCTGCGCTGGTCGGACCACGCGCCGGTCACGGTCGAGTACAGCTGATCGGACTCAGTCTCGAAGCGGTAGGGCAGACACCATCGGGGTGTCCACTCCGATGCGACCGAGCGCACTGGCGCCGCCGGGGGAGCCCAACGGCGCCTCGCGTCCGGGGAGTACCTCATCGAAGAATGCCGCGTTGTCGGCGAGGTATGCGAGCTGGTCTTCGGGCAGATCGGCATCGTAGTAGATCGCATCGACTCGGCAAATCAGTTTGCAGGCACCGCAATCCACACATTCGCGCGGGTTGATGTAGAGCGCCCGATCGCCTTGGTAGATGCAGTCGACCGGACACTCCTGCACGCAGGACATGTCCGTGACGTCAACGCATTCCCGTCCGATTACGTAAGTCATACAACGGACGGTATCGATGCCGTAGCACGTGACCTCAGTGGCCAAAGTTGCTGATAACAGGGCCGGAAGTCCCCAATCTGTTACTGGACGGCATGCCGTGACTCGTCGTCGGACGCATGGCCCCATTGCGGGTCCCGGCCCAGGTGGCGGAGTAGCCTCTCGAAATCCGTTGTGCTGTCGGCGGTCCTGGCCGGCCCGAACGGCGCATTGGGCATGCTGCGGAAGTCCCCGTCGGGCACGGCCAGGGCGAGGGGCAGGGCTGCGGCGACGACGTCGTCGGGCAGTGTGAAGGGAACGCCGAGGCCGGCCGCGACGTCCCAGCCGTGCACCGCGTAGTCGATCAGGTGAAATCCGATCGCCATCTCGGCCGGCACCGAGGTGCCCAATTCCGGTAGCGCGAACTGGCTTTCGGGATCGGCGCCGGCGAATGCGTCCAGCATATCGTGGGCGGCCGCGGCGTAGTCGCTTATCGGGTCGTCCGTGTCGCGAACGGAAACCGGATCCCAGAGCGCGAGTTCTTGGCCGCCGCCACGTGCGGCAGCGGCGAACCCACGGTGCTGGACCGTCATGTGAGCGAGGAGTTCGGCCAAATCCCAAGCGGCACAGGGAGTCGGGCGCCGCAGGTCGGCAAGACCGACGGTGTTGACGACGTCGATGGAGGCAAGAATGGTGCGGCGATGGGTACCGAGAAGATCGGTGGAAACTGTAGGCATGAGCTGATCGTAAGCACATGCGTACGATATGGCAATGCCTACGATAGCCGGATGTCGGCCAAGCGCCCTGACCTCGCTGCGATGCTCGCGCCGCTGCTGCGTGAGCTGATGGCTGCCGAGCAGCCTGTCCTGGACGCGCACGGCATCTCGATGTGGGGCTACGTCGTGCTACTGGCGCTCGACGAGACCCCGATGCGGTCGCAAGCCGTCCTGGCGCAGGCGATCGGCGCCGACAAGACCCGCATCATCCGCATCCTCGACGACCTGCAGGACCGTGGCTACATCGAGCGCACGCCGGACCCCGACGACCGCCGGGTTCGGCTGCTGTCGATCACGCCGGCCGGACGCCGGCTCAAAGACGCGGTGCAGACCGACATTCAGCGCGGTGAAGAGCAGTGGCTCGGCGAGCTGAGCGCCGAGGAGCGGCGCGTGTTCCTCAAGGTGCTGCAACGTCTGGCGCCGCGACCCGACTGAACACGAGCGCTCGGCGTCAGAGCGTCTCCGTGACCTTCCGCAGCCCGCGCGGCTGGTCCGGGTCGCCACCGCGGGCCAGTGCCAGGTGCAGGGCAAGTTGTTGCAGCGGAAGGATTTCCAGCAGCGGGGAGAGTTCGTCGCTGACCCCGCTGGGCAGCGCGATACCACCGGCCAGGGCGGCCAGGGCCGTCGGACTTCCCACCCCGAAGACGTCGGCGTGACGCTCGGCCAGCCGTTCCAGCACCGGCGCCATGGCCTGGCCGCCGGCGCCCTCGGGCACCACCGCGAGCACCGGCACCTGGGGGTCGACGGTGGCGAGTGGACCGTGCAACAGGTCGGCGCCCGAAAACGCCTGTGCGGAAAGGTAAGACGTCTCCATCAGCTTGAGGGCGGCCTCGCGGGCAGTGGGGTAGGAGTAGCCGCGGGCGGTGGCGATGAGTCGTTGCGCGAACCGATACCGCTGCGCGACCTCGCGGACCAGCTCCCCGGCAGCGAGCACCTGCTCGCCGAGGTCGGGCAGCGCGTCGACACCGCCGTCGTTGTCCCGTCCGAGCAACAGCTGCAGGGCAAGCAGCTCCGCGGTGTAGGACTTGGTCGCGGCCACCGACTTCTCGGCCCCGGCCAGCACATCGATGTGAATCTCGGCTGCCGCAGCCAGATCCGACGCCGGGTTGTTCGTGACGGCCACCGTCAGCGCACCTTGGGCGCGGGCCACCTCGACCGAGCGCACGAGGTCCGGCGAACCACCGGACTGGCTCACCGCGACGTACAGCACGTCGCGCAGATCGGGTTGGGCGCCGTAGACGGTCATGGTCGACGGGGAGACCAGCCCTGCGGGCAAGCCGTGGTTGATCTCGACGAGGTATTTCGCGTACAGCGCGGCGTGGTCGCTGGTGCCGCGTGCCACGAACAGCACGAAGCGTGGCGCAGCCGCCGCGATCTGAGTCGCGGCGGCCCGGATGGGGCCGCGGCCATCGTCCAGCAGCCGGCGCCACACCTGCGGCTGTTCGGTGATCTCGGCGGCCATCAAGTGGCCGGGGGACGTTGGATCGGCGCTCACTTCGTCTCCTTGTCGGAGGTCGGCATCGCACTGGAACCCACTTTCCCCAGCGTAGACCGAGCCCCGGACAAAACCGGATGACAACAGTGCGAAAATCGAAGCCATCATGAGCAACAGCGGTGCAGGCGCGGACAAGCGCGTCGTCTTTTCCGGGGCACAGCCCACCTCCGACTCGCTTCACCTGGGCAATGCCCTGGGCGCGGTGCAGAACTGGGCCCACCTGCAGGACGGCTACGACGCGTTCTTCTGCGTCGTCGACCTGCACGCCATCACCGTCCCTCAGGACCCCGAGACGCTGCGTCGTCGCACGCTGGTGACCGCCGCGCAGTATCTCGCGCTCGGTATCGACCCGACCCGCAGCACGGTGTTCGTGCAGAGCCACGTCGCCGAGCACACCCAGCTGGCGTGGTTGCTGGGCTGCTTCACCGGCTTCGGTCAGGCGTCGCGGATGACGCAGTTCAAGGACAAGTCGCAGAAGCAGGGCGCGGACGCCACCACGATCGGTCTGTTCACCTATCCGGTGCTCATGGCCGCCGACATCCTGCTCTACGACACCGACCTGGTACCCGTCGGTGAGGACCAGCGTCAGCACCTGGAACTGGCCCGGGACCTCGCGCAGCGGTTCAATGCGCGTTTCCCCGATACCTTCGTGGTGCCCGAGGCCATGATCCCCAAGGCCACCGCCAAGATCTACGACCTGCAGGACCCGACCGCCAAGATGAGCAAGTCGGCCGCGACCGACGCCGGGCTGATCAACCTGCTCGACGATCCTGCCAAGAGCGCCAAGAAGATTCGCTCGGCGGTCACCGACAGTGAGCGCGAGATCCGGTTCGACACCGAGGCCAAGCCCGGCATCTCCAACCTGCTGACCATCCAGTCGGCGGTCACCGGAACCGCCATCGACGCGCTGG
>NZ_JAYXBQ010000070.1:0-13451 GCF_039668335.1 Mycobacterium sp. SM3041
GTGACCGAAGAACCGCCACGCACACCCACACGCGGTCACTGCATGCCCAAACGCAAACACACCCGCGCCCAAGAACGCCGACAACTCATCAACCAAGCCCGCACAGCCAACGAACAACGCATCGCCAACACGGCCGCGGCAGCAGAGCAGTGGGATGAACCCGCACCGTTTTAGGGAGCGCCTGCCATCGCGGCGTAGCCATCGGCCAGTGCTCGGAGCTGCGCCGCACCGTCCCCGCTGTAGGACGAACCGTGCATGAGGGCGAGCGTCGACGGATTCAACGCGGCGAGCTGCTCGAGTGTCGGGGCGAGGTTCGTCGTCAATCCGGTGGCGTGGAAGATGGCCTCCGCCTCGAGTGCCGGGACCACGCAATCGGATTCGGTCAGCGGTGGACAGTGTCCCGTGTGGGTGAACAGATCGCCGGCGAGCAGGGTGGAGGTCGTCTCGTCGAACCACAACCCCGCCTCCCAGTTGTGTGGAACGTGGGGTGTGGCAATGAATCTGAGTCGGTGGCCGCCGATGTCCAGCACGGTGTCCGGGGCGGCGACGGGTGGTCGGTCGCACATGTCGACCAGCGACAACATCAGGGCCAGCCCGCCGTGAACGACCTCGGCATGAGGCGCCGCGGCCAACATCAGGTTCATCGCGCCGCATTCGTCGGCCTCGAGGTGCCCGAACGAAATCCAGCGCAGCTTCGGCAGTGGCATGACTCGGCTGATGGCGTCCGAGACCAATGGGAACAGTTGTCGTTGGCCGCAGTGGAAGAGGAACGGCTCATCGCCGGTCAGCAGGAATTGGTTGAAGGTGAAGCCGTTTTCGGTGATGTCCGGAATCCAGGTGGAGAGCCGGAAGATGTCGGGGGCAATCTCGTCGACTGCCGTGTGCGGGTCGGCATTCATCTCACAATGGTGCGCCTTGGGCGAGAGCCGCCGCAGTGTAATCGGCGAAGCGCCTGGCGATCGCCCGGTCGATATGCGCGAAATTGACTGCGATGCCGTTGATCTCAGAGCCGGGCTGCTGCGGGAAATTCGACAATGGCGTGACGATGAGACCGTCGGCCTCAAGGGATGCGGCCACGTCGCGGTCGCGCCGGCCGGCGGGCAGCAGGATGGCGACGTGCAGCCCGGCCTGGACGCCGAGCACTTCGAGGTCGGGACAGCGTGCCTCGAGTTCGCTGATGAGAATGTCTCGGCGGCAACGGTATTCGCGGCCGGCCCGGGCCAGGTGCCGTTGCAGTTCCCCGGCGGTGATCAGTTCGGTGAGGGCGATGCGGGTGATTGTGGAGACCGCGATGCGGTGGTCGCGGAGGTAAGTCTGGACCGCGTCTTGCAGGGGGAGTGGCGGCACCAACCAGGCGGCGCCGAGGCTCGGCGCGAGCATCTTGGAGGCGGTGCCGACGTAGGCGACGTGTTCGCCGGCGCCGGGAATCGACCGGATGGCGGGCAATGGCGCGACGCCGTAGCGGAACTCCCCGTCGTAGTCGTCTTCGATGACGATCGAGCCGGTGCGCTTGGCCCACGCGACGAGCTCGGCCCGGCGATTCACCGAGAGCCGGTGCCCGAGGGGGTACTGGTGAGCCGGTGTGGTGTAGACGATGCCGGCGTCGTCGCCGAGCCTGTCGACGCAGAGGCCGTCTTGGTCGACGGGAACGAAGACCGGCTGCAGGCCGGCGCGGGTGAATTCTTCCGCTGCGGCGGGGTAGCAGGGCGACTCGAGATAACAGCGGGTGAGGCCACTCACGGCCGCCAGAGTCTGGAAGGCTGCGGTCGATCCCGGAATGTCGAAAACCGTGTCGGTGTCGACACCCCGATTGGTGCGCAGGTGGCGGGACATGGCGGTGGTGAAGGCATCGTCGGTGTCTTGCCATGGCGAGAGCATCGTCGGTTGGGCAGACGCGGCGGCCCGCCACGCGCGGGTCCAGGCCCGCATGTCGATGAGTCCGGTGTCGGGGGTGCCGGGGCGCAGATCGACGACACCGGTGGGGTACACAGCGGCATGCGGTGCCGGCGCGACGTTCGCCGTCTCCAGGCGGGGCGCGCGACTGGACAGCCCGGCGCGGGCAGCTGCCGTGGCGCCGACGGTCGTCCGGGTCCCAGCGCCGGGCACGCCTTCGAGGAACCCGGCCGCGACCAGTTCGTCATAGGCGGCGGCGACCATCGTCCGCGAGGCCCCGAGCTCGTGTGCGAGCGTTCGCGTCGACGGCAGCCAGTCGCCGTCGCCGACCTGCCCAGCGGCGATCAGCGCCACCAGCTGGCTCGCGACGGCCCTGGCGCTGAGGTCGGTGGTGTCGAGAGGTAGATGTACCGCCCGGGTGTGCCGCGCCACTCGGTCAGAATACTGGCCTGCTGGAAATGAGCAATTCTGGCTATTTTGGCAAGGCCGCAATCATGGTGATCTGGACTCATGGAAAAGGTCACCCGTAAGTACGGTCGTCAGTCCACGGCGCGCGCCGCTCTCGAGGAGTTCCTCGATGGGCAGTGGTGGGGCGTGCTCAGCATCGGCGACGTGGCTCGGCCGAACGGCAAGGTCCGGCCGCTTGCGGTGCCGACGCTGTACGTCCGTCACGGCGACCGGATTCTCATCCACGGGTCGACCGGCGCGGGTGCGCTGGGGACGAAGGGGGCGGGTGCGCAGGTCGCCTTCTGTGTGACGGCCATGGACGCGCTTGTGGTGGCGCACAGCACTTTTGACTCCTCGGTGTACTACCGATCGGCGGTGCTGTACGGCGAGGTGGAACCCGCACGCCGGGAGGATCGGGCGGCCTTGCTCGAGCGCTTCAGTGAGTTGCTGATCCCCGGCCGTACCGCCGAGGTGCGCGCGATGCTGCCGAAGGAGATCGCGGCGACCAACGTCATCTCCCTGCCGATCGTCGACGGCGACTGGGTGTACAAGGTCAACGGCGGTCCGCTGGCCGAACCGGAGGAGGAAACCGACGCCTGGGCGGGCATCGTGCCGTTCTCCGTCTCTTATGGCGAGCCGCAGCGGGCGGAGTGGTCGACGGCCGAACTGCCGGACTCGGTGCGGGCCATGGTCGCAAAAGCGCCAGCCTGACCTGCGTCAACAGGCGCGGACGGACATTTTTGGGGAATCGGGAATAGATCGCCAACCACCCAGGTTGGACCGACCGACAAGAAGTTGAGTGCAACAGACTCAAGTATGGCTTGACAGACGACCCCGTCCGATAGCAAGCTTGAGCGCAGTTCGCTCAGATCACCCATCAATGTCTATCAGGAGGCATCACTATGGCTCGTGCGGTCGGTATCGACCTCGGGACCACCAACTCTTGCGTCGCGGTGCTGGAGGGCGGCGACCCCGTCGTCGTTGCAAACTCTGAGGGCTCCCGGACCACCCCGTCGGTCGTCGCGTTCGCGCGTAACGGCGAGGTGCTGGTCGGTCAGCCCGCCAAGAACCAGGCCGTGACCAACGTCGACCGGACCGTCCGTTCGGTGAAGCGCCACATCGGCACCGACTGGACCATCGACATCGACGGCAAGAAGTACACCTCGCAGGAGATCAGCGCGCGCACGCTGCAGAAGCTGAAGCGCGACGCGGAGGCGTACCTCGGTGAGGACATCACCGACGCCGTCATCACAGTCCCGGCGTACTTCAACGACGCTCAGCGTCAGGCCACCAAGGAAGCCGGCCAGATCGCCGGCCTGAACGTGCTCCGCATCGTCAACGAGCCGACCGCGGCCGCCCTGGCCTACGGCCTGGACAAGGGCGAGAAGGAACAGACCATCCTGGTCTTCGACCTCGGTGGTGGCACCTTCGACGTCTCGCTGCTGGAAATCGGCGAGGGCGTCGTCGAGGTCAAGGCGACCTCCGGTGACAACCACCTCGGTGGTGACGACTGGGACCAGCGCATCGTCGACTGGCTCGTGGAGAAGTTCAAGGGCACCAGCGGCATCGACCTGACCAAGGACAAGATGGCCATGCAGCGTCTGCGTGAGGCTGCCGAGAAGGCCAAGATCGAACTGAGCTCGAGCCAGAGCACGTCGATCAACCTGCCGTACATCACGGTCGACGCCGACAAGAACCCGCTGTTCCTCGACGAGCAGCTGACCCGCTCGGAGTTCCAGCGCATCACCCAGGATCTGCTGGACCGCACCCGTAAGCCGTTCCAGCAGGTCATCAAGGACGCCGGCATCTCGGTCTCCGACATCGACCACGTGGTCCTCGTCGGTGGCTCGACCCGTATGCCCGCCGTCACCGAGCTGGTCAAGGAACTGACCGGTGGCAAGGAGCCCAACAAGGGCGTCAACCCGGACGAGGTCGTCGCCGTCGGCGCCGCGCTGCAGGCCGGTGTGCTCAAGGGTGAGGTGAAGGACGTTCTGCTGCTTGACGTCACCCCGCTGTCCCTCGGTATCGAGACCAAGGGTGGCGTGATGACCAAGCTGATCGAGCGCAACACCACCATCCCGACCAAGCGGTCCGAGACCTTCACCACGGCCGACGACAACCAGCCGTCGGTGCAGATTCAGGTCTTCCAGGGCGAGCGTGAGATCGCCGCGCACAACAAGCTGCTCGGCAGCTTCGAGCTGACCGGCATCCCGCCGGCCCCGCGCGGTGTGCCGCAGATCGAGGTCACCTTCGACATCGACGTCAACGGCATCGTGCACGTGACCGCCAAGGACAAGGGCACGGGCAAGGAGAACACGATCAAGATCCAGGAAGGCTCCGGCCTGTCCCAGGAGGAGATCGACCGGATGATCAAGGACGCCGAGGCGCACGCCGAAGAGGACAAGAAGCGTCGCGAAGAGGCCGACGTCCGCAACCAGGCCGAGTCGCTCGTCTACCAGACGGAGAAGTTCGTCAAGGACCAGCGTGAAGCCGAGGGCGGCTCGAAGGTCCCCGAGGAGACGCTGACCAAGGTCGACGGTGCCATCGCCGAGGCCAAGACCGCGCTCGCCGGCACCGACATCGCCGCCATCAAGACGGCCATGGAGAAGCTGGGCGTCGAGAGCCAGGCCCTGGGCCAGGCGATCTACGAGGCCACTCAGGCCGAGCAGGCCGCCGGCGCCGGTGCGGGTGCTCCGGGTGGCGCCGCCGCAGATGACAACGTCGTGGACGCCGAGGTTGTCGAGGACGATCAGGAGAACAAGTGAGCCAGGACGATTCGCACGAGCCGGTGACCATCACCGACAAGCGGCGCATCGACCCGGAAACCGGCGAACCGCGTGAGGGCGCTCCGGCGTCGGCCCCTGAGGGGTCGGCGCCGGGTTCCCCGGCCACTGGTCAAGGTGGCGAGGCCGCGGAGGCTCCGGTGACCGACGAAGCCGCCGAGCTGAAAGCAGACCTGCAGCGGCTGAAGGCCGAGTACGACAACTACCGCAAGCGGTCGGTCCGTCAGGAGCAGGCCGCGGCCGAGCGGGCCAAAGCGGTTGTCGTGCACCAGTTCTTGCCGGTGCTCGACGACCTCGAGCGGGCCCGCGCCCACGGCGATCTGGAGTCCGGACCGCTGAAGTCGGTGGCGGACAAGCTTTCCGGTGCGCTGGAGGGCCTGGGGCTGACGTCGTTCGGCGCCGAGGGCGACGCGTTCGACCCCTCGCTGCACGAGGCCGTTCAGCACGAGGGCGACGGCTCCAACCCGGTGCTGGGCACCGTCATGCGTCGCGGCTACAAGCTCGGTGAGCAGGTGCTGCGGCACGCGTTGGTCGGTGTCGTCGACGCCGAACCCGCAGCTGATGCGCCCGACACGCCCGCCAATACCGACGCTGCGACCGAACAGAAATCAGAATCAAACGAGTAACCGAGCGACGCTGAGGAGGTGACGCGACATGGCTCAACGTGAATGGGTCGAGAAGGACTTCTACAAGGAACTCGGCGTCACCTCTGACGCCACCAAGGATGAGATCAAGCGCGCCGCGCGCAAGGTGCTTGCCGACAACCATCCGGACCGCAATCCGAACAACCCCGCGGCCGAGGAACGCTACAAAGCGGCGACCGAGGCCAAGGAGATCCTGACCGACGACACCAAGCGTGCCGAATACGACGAAACCCGGCGGCTTTTCGCCAACGGTGGATTCGGCCGCCGGTTCAGCGGCGGCGGAGGCGGTTTCGGAGGTTTCAGCGGCGACGCGTCGGAGTTCAACCTGGGCGACCTGTTCGACCAGGCGGGGCAGACCGGCGGCGCCAACATCGGTGACCTGTTCGGCGGCCTGTTCGGCCGGGGCGCGCAGCAGCCGCGCCCCAGCCGTCCGCGCCGCGGCAACGACCTGGAAACCGAAACCGAGCTGAGCTTCCTGGAAGCGACCAAGGGCGTGGCCATGCCGCTGCGCCTGACCAGCCCGGCACCCTGCACAAACTGCCACGGCAGTGGCGCGCGCCCGGGCACCAGCCCGAAGGTGTGCCCCAACTGCAACGGCGCCGGCGTCATCAACCGCAACCAGGGTGCGTTCGGCTTCTCGGAGCCGTGCACCGAATGCCGCGGCACGGGCTCGATCATCGAGCACCCGTGTGACGAGTGCAAAGGCACCGGCGTCTCCACCCGGACGCGCACCATCAACGTGCGCATCCCTCCGGGTGTCACCGACGGTCAGCGCATCCGGCTGGCCGGGCAGGGCGAAGCGGGTCTACGCGGGGCGCCCTCGGGCGACCTGTATGTCACCGTGCACGTCCGGCCCGACAAGGTGTTCGGCCGTGACGGCGACGATCTCACCGTCACCGTTCCGGTGAGCTTCCATGAATTGGCATTGGGGACAACGCTTTCCGTGCCGACGCTGGAAGGCAAGGTTGGCGTCAGGGTGCCCAAGGGCACGTCCGACGGCCGCATCCTGCGCGTGCGTGGGCGCGGTGTGCCCAAGCGCGGCAGCGACGGCGGTCATGGCGACCTGCTGGTCACCGTCAAGGTGGCTGTGCCGCCGAACCTCGAGGGTGAAGCGGCGGAGGCGCTTGAGGCGTACGCAAAAGCAGAGCGGGCCAGTGGATTTGATCCGCGGGCCGGTTGGGCGGGGTCGCTATGAGTGCCCGGCGTAAGACAGAGGAAGCGCGGACCTTCCTGATTTCGGTGGCCGCCGAGCTGGCCGGTATGCACGCACAGACGTTGCGGACATACGACCGGCTCGGCCTGGTCAGCCCCCAACGCACCTCGGGCGGCGGTCGGCGCTATTCGCAGCACGACGTCGACCTGCTGCGCGAGGTGCAGCGCCTGTCCCAGGACGAAGGCGTCAACCTGGCCGGCATCAAGCGCATCATCGAGCTGACCAATCAGGTCGAGGCGTTGCAGGCCCGGCTCGCGGAGGTGACCGCCGAACTCGAACGCGTCCGCAAGCCCAGCACGGCGCTGGTGCTGTGGGAACCGCGGCGGCGGGGGAGTTCGCAGCGGAGCTGAACCTCAACGGTTCAACGGGTCTGGCGGTCCACCTCGTCAGGTGTGTAGAAGAACTCGCGGTCGTCGTCACGGTCGTCGAACATGCCGGCTTGTTCCAAGAGGTTGAAAAACACTCGATAGAGCCGACGGTAAATCACGAGTTCTTGATCGATAAGCGCTGCCACCCAGGGGTTGTGCTCGGGTGTGGCAGCCAGCCCGCCGACGCAATCGAATTGCACCCGAAGAGGAATCTGGTCGCGGTGGGTTGTGAAAATTTCGCCAGCGGCAAGCAATACCCCGTAGAACGGGTCGTTCGACAGCGGTGGGATAGGGCCAAAATCGACGTCCAAGAACGCAAATGTGGCGCGTCTGATGCAGTCGGCAGACGCGATGGTGACGCGGCTCAGGTCCTTGTTGTCAGCCGCGGCGACGACGTCGACAGTTACGTTGAACCAGGACCGCTGCCGCCGCCAATGACCGAGAATGCGCTGGACCCATTCTCCGATCTCTGGCGCACCGCGCTCGAACAGCTTTAGGGCGTGCCGGTCGATCGACTCGATCGTGGCGTCCGCATCGATGTTCAGAACCCATGGTTCATGTAGATGTGCGATTCGCTCAACTACCTCACGACTGCCAGCACCGATCGCAGACGCGCGGCTAGCATCGTCGCCTTTTGCGATCGCCGACAGCAGCTGGATGTCCATGTGCCGATAGAGCTCTGGGAAAACCTCGAACGGCCGGACCGCGGTACGTTCCCATCCGTCGCTGTGGTCGCTCACGCTTGAACACTGCCAAGAACAGGATTCGTGGCGTCCTGGCAGATCGACGAAACGTGCTGCCAGTAAATCCAATCCGACATTGCCTCGCGCTGTGCGGCCACATGTGGGGCGGTGTACGCCTTGTACAGCTCGATGCTCTGCATGTGGTCGGCGTAAGCGATGAGCTTGGTCAGATGATCGATCGGACCATTGGTGCCGGTGGTGCGCAGTAGCGGCTTGATGGTCTCTACCCAGAGCTTCATCGTCTGCTTGGCGTCGGGTGGGGCATCCTGCACCGGTCGAGGCGGCAGCGCCTCGTACAGCGTGACGTCAGACCATTCCTCCAGTCGCGCAGCGGCTTCCGGCGCGATCACCTGCAGCCGTGACCGACCTTGCATGGTGCCATCGGCGGGAATGTCATCAGGTGCCAACTCTTCGGCATGCATGCTCGACTTGTAGGGCTTCACCTCGTCAGGCGTGCCGATGATCGCGCGAAGCGTCTTGCCGTGGAACTGCGCCCAGCCTTGTAATGCGAGGAACGGAACATTCACCCAGCGGCCTCGCTCAGCTGGCGAGATTGCCTCATCCGCACTGACCAGCGTCACCTGCCCCGGGAGCTTCACCCCGTCAGGGATGTAGCCGATCCCGTACGAGTTGGCCGCCAGTATCTGCCCCTCGGACGTGACACCGACCGCCCACACAAACTGATAGCTCGCCGCCGGAATAGACGGCGGCGCATGCAATGCCGCGGAAATGCGCCGAGCGATCTCGATATCTGCGTCGGTGTTTCCTGCCGACTTACGTTGCAGCAGGCCGGCTTTGGCGGCCGCTGCCATGGCGTCGCGCTCTGCGCGCGCCGGGCTGACCGGGATCGGCGCGGCCGCGGCAGCAGCTTGCTGGTTGTTCGTACCGGCCGCGGCGACACCTGGGCCTGTTGGTCCGACGGGGCCGCCCTGTCCGGGTTGTGCAACCGGTGCCGCCGGAGAAGGCGTCGGAGCAGGGCCCAACGGTGCTGCAGGCGCGGCCGGTGTTGCAGGCGCTGGCCCGCCGACGGAACCGCCACCGCCCGCCGCCGACGCGGCGCCGACGGGAGCGGCACTCGTCCCGGACGTGCCGCCAGCTGCGCCAGTCGGGGTTGCCGGCGGCGGCGTGGTGGGTTGTTGCGTCGCCGGTTGGGCTGCCGCCAGCGGTTGCGAAGTGTTACCCGCGCCGCTCTGCAGACCCTGGCCGAACTGCTGCAATCCCTGCTGCAGTGGATTGTTCGGTTGGCCGCCCGGTGCCTGGGCTCCGGTCGGCTGGCCAGTGGGATTGCCCGACTGGGGTGTACCGGAGCCGCTGGTGGTGCTGCCGAGACCACCCCCGGAAGCGCTGCCTCCAGTGCTCGTGCTTGCGGTCGGCGTGCCTCCACCGCCACCACCACTCGTAGTTCTGGTCGTGGCCGCTGGAGGGAGACCGACGACGTTGTTTGAGGTGCCACCGAGGTTTTGCGAGTTCGCCGTTTGTGTGCCGCCGGGTGTTCCTACGGGGTTCGACGGCTGATTGAGTACCCCGTCGTTGCCGGATTTCGGGAAATCTGCTGGTTGGGATGTCGCTGGTGCGGGAATAGGGGTGGTTTTCGGAACCTCGCGCGGCACTTGGTTGAGTTCGCCCGTGTTGCCAGATTTGGACGGTTGCGGAGCTTGCGATGATGCTGGCGCTGAAGTACCTGTGGGCGGTGTTGGCGTGGTGTTATTTGTCGGAGTTGGCTGCGGCGCTTGGTTGAGTTCGCCTGTGTTTCCGGACTTAGGCGCATTCGGCGGGGTTGACGGCCCGCCGCCGATCGGGGCAACAACGCCAGTGGGTGGCCCGCTTGGTAAGCCAGCCGCTAACAGTTGGTTCCCACTCAACTGAGGCTTGAACGTCTGAGGTGACGTGACTGCGTTGGCTGCTGATTCTATGACCCGAACATTCGCTTGCAGGCACTGGGCTTTCTTGTCGCGGACCTTGGTTTCATAGTCGGGGTCATCTTGAGAAAGTTTAGAAATGTAATCGAGCGCTGCCGAAACATTGTTGGTTACTGATGTCTTTGCGCCGACGACGGTCTGGGATAGTTCGTAGTTCCAGTTGGTCGCGGCGGTAAGTAGATTCTGCAACTCCGTAAAGTTCTGAATCAGGGTATTGCCTTTTTGATTGCCTGCGCCGGCTGCGTCGCCCGACCAGGCCCCTCCTCCGTACTTGAACGTATCTTTGTGTGTGCGGTCCCAAGGAGTGAGCCCTCGATTGACGAGGTTGTTCAGGGCGCTGAGGCAGTCTTGTGCGACCTGGTAGAAGCGACTCTCGCTTGCGTCGGTCCAGCCACCAGGATCTAGCATCCCGTCGGCACCGCTCGGCCGTGGTATGTCACCCATTACTTCGCCTCAGCCGCCTGGCATGCGTATTTGATAATGCCGGGTGAACGCAGAAAAACCATGTAGAGATTTATGTCTGCCGGAATGTAAGTGGGTAGCCCTTGAATGAAGGCACGCCCGTATTGGACGGCTAGCATCCCAAAGTCTTCGATGGTCGAATTTGACGCCTGGCGTGCAAGCTGTTCGTATGAATCGACGGCGCGGGCTAGTAAGGGCTTTACGGCGTCGTTCTGTGACTTATCCTCGGCTGACCAGTTGCCAGCCGAGATATTTGAATCAACTTTGAGCCAACTCATAAACACCGGATTAGTGGTCAGCTCGGCGGCTGCCCGGTTCCAATCGTTGCATTGTGAATCGGGAGTTCGGACGAATTGCTGTGGATTATCGACGCTGTTCGTTGTTGTTGGGTGTCGTGGCTGATCCGGCTTCGCAACGAGCGGCCCACGAGTCGCAGCTGATCCTGAACTTATTGCAGTGCAAATACTATTAATTACTGACGCAGTGGTTGCTGCGGTTCCCAGGATATTGTTGTCGGCTTCAGTGTAGGTTGGGATGTGGTCAACAAAAAGCCGAGTGTATGCGATGTATTGTTCGTAGAGTTCGCGTAGCACTCGGTGGGGCGTAAGCTTAGCGAGCGGCACTGTCTGGTCGGCGGCCGTGCGCATGGCATCCCCGACCGCCTTATATACAGACTGCGTTTCAGGAGTCCACGCGCTGGCGGGGAGTGAAACGTCGCGCTGTTGCCAGCCGTTCTTTTCCGCATCGCCAACTATGTTGTTGACGGGCAACCATGGCGCACAAGACGGATCTTCAGTAATCACCGAAACAGGTCCAGTGTCGTTAGCGCTAGCGATGTCGGATTTCGAACCCGATGATGGCGTACCACCGTCGCCACCGTTGTTGGAACCATTGCCACCCGCGCATGACACCGCCACCACGGCGGTGACCGCGATGACAGCGATCAGGGCAATAGCACCGAGGACCCACTTCAGTGGGCCCTTCTTCTGAGGGGCGGGCGCGGGACTCGGCCACTGCTGTTGTGGGTTCCACTGCCCCTGCGGACCCGGCCCCTGTTGTCCACCGGGGTAGCCCTGCCAGTTTCCGGGCTGCTGCGGAGGCTGAGCACCCCACGGGCCGGACTGCGGTGGCTGGGTCACAGTTGTTCCTCCACATTGGGTCGGGTCGGTGCGGCGTGTCGTGGTGCAGACGAGGACGGGGGGACGGGGGGAGCGCTTGAACCGTGGATCGGCGCTGCAGCATGCTTGCCCTCGACCGGAGCCTTCGGCTGCGCTTTCTCGGACTGCGCCTGCGACTTGTCTTTGTCGTCTGCCGACTTCTTTTCTTCGTCGGCTTTCTTGTCGTCAGCAGCTTTCTGCGCAGCGTCTTCTGGCTTGTCCTTGTCGGACTCGCCCTTCTTGCCAGCCATTTGGCCGATCTGCTGGCCCACTTGCTGGGCCATCTGCATCGCCGCTTGCGGGATTGCTCCCGCTGCCTGGGCCATCTGCATAGGCATCTGCAGCATCTGGCCGCCCACCTGGCCGAGCTGGCTCAGCTGGCTCATCGGATCCCCGCCGGCACTTGGCGCGCCTGGTGCGGCCGCGGACGTTGCGCCAGCTTTGGCCGAATTGGCGGCGCCGCCGGGTGAGCCCGCTCCGCCGCCACCGCCTGGCACGCCACCGCCGCCACCGCCGGACCCTGGGCCCGCCGGATCATCGATCTTTTGTTTCAGCACGTCTGCCGCGGCCTGTTGATCAGTCGTCGCGTAGGTGGACGCCGCGTCTTTGATATTCGCTGCATAGGCTGCGGTCTCGGTTTTCAGCTTGGGCAAGCCGGTCGTTATCGGGTCCGCGAACTTTGGGGCATTGGTCGCCGCGGCAGACGACAGCGCATCTGCAGCGGGCGGAATGTAGAAAGCCGGAGCAGCCGGCACTGCGTCAGACGCTGCTTGAAACGCTTGACCAGCAGCCGCGAGTTGGGTCGTATCAACCTTCAACGTAGGCGTCATCTGCTGTCCGCCCTGCGATGCGCCCCCAGCGGACGGTGACTACTCGACACCGAATTCCCCTCCCTGCGTCGGTCAGCCGAACTTGCCCTTGAGCTTCCCCTCGGCGGATTCCATCGAATCATGACCGCCCTGGATGGCGCCGATCAGCTTGTTCAAGGCTTCCAGCGCAGCGTCGGCCTTCTCACCCCACGAACGCTCGGCAGCTTGCCACCCCTCACGAGCGGTGCCGTGCCAGATGTCGCTGCTGACCATCTGAATCCGAGCGCGCTCCTCGGCCAGAACGTCGTTCAACCGCTTGTGCTCATCCTTGAGGTCGCCGACCGTCTGCTCGATCTTCGCAAAGTGCCACTCTTGCTCGGCCATTGATGTCCCCCTACAGGTGCATTGCTTGGGTCAGGCCTGAGGCGGCGTTGGTGTCGGTCGAGTCGTAGGCCGCAACCGCGGAGTGCAGCTTTTCGGTAATGCCGTGTTGCTCGGTGCGCAGTGCGGCCATCGCCTTCTGATAGCTGCTCAGAGCCGCCGCGACGGCTTTGCCCGTGTCGCCCTTCAGTGCCTCACCGAATGAGTCGATGGCGTGCCCGACCGTCTTCTCATGCGACTCGAGATGACCGATAGTCTCCTCGAGTTTCGCCACCTGATGCCGCAGCATCTCTGTGTCGACCTTGACTACGTCCACGCCGCCCCCTTCACACGACAACCCCGGACCGATTTTACGCCGGGGCGGTTATCAGTCGTCCCAACAAGGATAGTGGGCCGGAAGAGCGGTTACCTGCACCAAAAGTGTGGGCAGATCGTGCGAGGCGCGTGGCTTCGCTGACTTTTCGAGTGGCGCGTCATGACCCCGATAGGATTGGGCTGTCGTCGACAGCACAAGTTTGCGCTTGACGCTGACTGCGGCCCGACATCCATCTGAAGCAGATACCCAGATACCTAGAGCGATTCTTGCCAGTGGCCTCGACTGATCCTGCACCGAGATTGTGGGTGTCCGAAGA
>NZ_JAYXBQ010000071.1:0-876 GCF_039668335.1 Mycobacterium sp. SM3041
GTTAGGTACGGCGTGGCGTGGTGACATGAAGAAGACCTCCGAGTGAAGTGCGAGCTGTCTAGGAACGCACCAACTCTCTCGGAGGTCTTCGTGTCCCACCGTAATGCCCCGCTGTCAGAAACCGGTCGTCTGCGCTTGGCCCGTTGTGTGGTCGATGAAGGCTGGTCGCTACGCCGGGCTGCTGAGCGGTTCCAGGTCGCCGTCACGACCGCCCGGCGTTGGGCCTGCCGATATCGCGAACTGGGACCGGCCGGCATGGTTGACCGCAGCTCTCGACCCCACCGCAGCCCCAACCAGACACCGACCCGGACCGAACGCCGGATCATCAAGGTTCGGGTGACCCGTCGCTGGGGCCCAGCCCAAATCGGTTACCTGCTGGGCATTCACCCCTCGACTGTGCATCGGGTGCTGACCCGCTACGGCATCGCCCGACTGCGTTGGTTGGACCGCCCTACTGGCCGGGTCGTACGCCGCATCGAGTCTGCAGCGGCCGGCGATCTGGTTCATGTCGATGTCAAGAAGCTCGGCAAAATCCCTGCCGGAGGCGGCTGGCGGATGCTTGGCCGCACCAAAGGCGGCCACAACTCCAACCAAGACAAGAGCAGCGGCGTCTTCAACAAATCCCGACAACCGCTGCGCGGCTATCACTTTCTGCACACAGCCATCGACGGCCACTCTCGATTGGTCTACAGCGAGATACTCGCCGATGAACGCAAAGAGACCGCGGCCGCATTCTGGATCCGCGCCAACAATTGGTTCCACCAATGTGGGATCACGGTCCGAAACGTATTGACCGACAATGGCTCTTGCTATCGATCGCACGCCTTCCGTGATGCGCTCGGGGATATAGTGCACCGCCGCACCAAGCCCTATCGA